>DUTE01000297.1 GCA_012842235.1 Bacillota bacterium | reverse complement strand
TTCTTCAATTGGTACGATGATAGGGATCTTTGCTGCTCGAAAAGGCTTTTATTTTATGGATGGAATTGGAGCACTCATTGTAAGCATACTTATCTTTCAAATGGGATTAGTGATCTGGAAGAAAACTGTAGAAGAAATTATGGACACTCAAAAACAAGAAGATGTTAGAGAGCGTATAACTAAAATATGTAATGCAAATAACGTATTAGTAAATGAAGAACTTCTTCGACTTAGACATTATGGCAATACTATCTTTGCAGAAATGACAATAAGGGTGCCTGCAAATGCAACTGTCTCCGAGGCTCATGACCTTACAGAACAGATTCGCCAAAAACTCTTAGATGATATAGAATCCCTATATGATATCATTATTCATGTTGATCCTATCGAAAATCTTCTACGTATTTCTTGAAAGAAGGATTTGTTATATAGAAAAGGACTGTGGCTTACACAGTCCTTTATTAATTATTTAAATAAAATAATCTATGCTTTATTTTCTATCACTTCGTCAATTAATTTGAACTGGCTAGCTACAACTTTGACCTCTTCTTGGTCTCCAAAAGAAGTAAATTGAAGCCGTCCTTTAACAAAATAAGCATCTCCTACCTCAGGACGGTATCTATTATATAGATCACTAAAAACAGTTACGGATACAGAAGCAAAAAAATCCTCAAAATCCACAAAAGCCATAGTCTGCCCTTTACGATCCGAGTAAAGATTAACCTTAGTTACAATACCACCTAAAACAACCTCTGATCCATCATTTAACTCTGACAAACTTTGAATACTATCAAGTCTAAATTGAGACAACACCTCCCGGTATACATCAAGGGGATGGCCTGTTTGATAGAAGCCCAAAGCTTCTTTTTCCCATTCTAGATAATCTTTTTTACTTCTTTTAGGTAAAGTAGGTAACTCAAGAGAAACATCCTCAGGCTCAAAAAGCAATAGCTGTTGAGAATTGCCCTTTTTCCCTCGCTCAAGAGCAACTTTAGACACTTCAAGTAACGATTCTCTCGGTCCAAAGGTATCTAATGCTCCTGCTTTAATAAGGTTCTCAAGTGCACGAATATCGAGACTATCCTTGTTCTTTGTGCACAACTCAACCATATCAATATAAGGTGCGTTAGCATGCAGCTCATCTGCAAGTCCTATACCCACTCCCTTAACAACCCCAAGCCCCAATCTTATTGCTCCATCTGAGACCTGATGCCAAGAACTACTCTCGTTTACATCAATAGGTAGTAGCTTAATCTTTAATTCTCTTTTAATATGCTCTAGGTAAGATGCTGTTTTATCAGAATTATCAATAACACTATTTAATAAAGCTGTCATAAACTCCACAGGGTAGTGAGCTTTTAGATAAGCTGTTTGATACGCAATAAGTGCATAAGCTGCACTATGAGCTTTGTTAAAACAATAACTACCAAAGCCTACAAAAACTTCGTCCCAAAGTTTAGTAGCTTTTTGTTCTGTTATTAATCCTACATCCTTTGCACCGCTGATAAATTTTTCTCGATGTTTATCCATCAAATCTTTCTTCTTTTTGGCGATAGCTTTACGCAGTTCGTCACTTTCTCCTCTTGAATAGCCGGCAAGAATTATTGCTGCTCTCATTAACTGTTCTTGATAAACCCAAACACCATAGGTTGATTTCAAAATTGGTTCTAAAGCTTCATGAAGATATTCAGCTTCTTGTTCCCCGTGTTTGCAAGCAATAAAATCATCTACCATGCCACTTTCTAATGGACCTGGACGGTACAAAGCAATAAGAGCTGTTATGTCTTCGAATTCCGTTGGTTTTAAACGCCTACATAGATTACGCATTCCATCTGATTCGAGCTGAAAAACCCCAGTTGTATCCCCTTGTTGCAACAGATTATATGTGGAAGGATCGTCAAGAGGCAATGATGATAGATCAATCTTATAAGGGATCATTTTTAGAGTATCATCAATAATAGTTAGGTTTCTTAAGCCTAAAAAATCCATCTTCAAAAGGCCACGTTCTTCTGTTGCATCCATATCAGTTTGGACTGCATAAGTATCTTCTGCAGCTCTGTATATTGGTACATATTCATCTATAGGTTTAGGTGTAATAACAACACCAGCAGCATGTAAGGATGCATGTCGGGCATGCCCTTCAAGACCTTTGGCATAATTCACTATCCGCAAAACCTCCGGGTCATTTGCACTTAGTTCTCCTAATTCGCCTTCTAAAGCCTTGTCTATAGTCATCCCTGGTGCACTTGGAATGGTCTTAGCAATTTTATCACCTAAACTATAAGGTAATCCCAAAACCCTAACAATATCTCTTACAACACCTCTTGCACCAAAAGTACCAAAAGTTACAATCTGCCCCACATGATCTTCACCGTATTTTTCTTTTACATAATTAATAACTTCCTGTCTTCTTCTCTGACAGATGTCTACATCAATATCTGGCATACCAATACGATCTGGATTAAGAAATCTTTCAAAAAGAAGATCGTATTTTAATGGATCTATCTCTGTTATTCCTAAAAGATAAGAAACAATTGAACCTGCAGCTGAACCACGTCCTGGGCCAACGGGAATATCATTTCTTTTAGCCCAGTTAATAAAGTCACTTACAATAAGAAAATACGCTTCATAACCCATCTGCTCAATGACTTTAACTTCATAGCTGGTTCTTTCTCTAACTTCATTTTCCGGATTAGAACCAAAACGTCTCTTCAGTCCTTTATTTACCTCTTGGATGAAGTACTCATGGAGACTAATTCCTTCAGGAACCGGAAACTCCGGTAGATGAAGTTCACCAAATTTCATCTTGAAATTACACTTCTCAGCAATTTCTACCGTGTTTTTTATTGCCTCGGGGATCTCTGAAAAAAGCATCTTCATCTCTGAGGATGTTTTAAAGTAGTGTTCATTAGAAAAAACCTCTTCGGCCCTTGTAGAATACTCATCTAAAGTTATACCCCATTGGAGACATAAGAGTATCCTATGCAATTCCGCTTGGTCTTTTTCAGTATAATGAGAATCATTTGTAGCAACAACCGGAATACCAGTTGCTTTACTTATTTCGATTAGCTCTCTGTTAACTATTTTTTGTTCTCTGATACCATGATCTTGTAGTTCAAGATAGTAATTGCCTCGCCCAAATAGTTCATCTCGTTTGAGAGCTTCTTTTTTTGCCTCATCCCTTTGACCATTTAAGATAAGTTGTGCCTCAGTACCTGCAAGGCAAGCTGATTGAAAGATCAATCCTTGATGATATTGTTCAAGATCTTCCCAATATATTTGGGGACGGTAATAAAACTGTCTATGTCCTAGACTTACTAATTTAATAAGGTTTTTATAGCCTATTTCATCCTTAGCCAAAGCAATAAGGTGATAGGGTCTAGGGACCTTTTCTCCCTTTTTGCCCCTTGAGAGATACAGTTCACATCCACTTATTACTTTAACACCATATTTAGCACCAAGTTTATGTGCCTTAGTTTCACGAAACATGTTGCCGTGGTCAGTAATTGCCACTGCTTTTTGACCATCTTTAGCTGCTTTTATAATAATCTCTTCAACAGTACTTAGACCGTCTTGCAAACTTCCATCTGTGTGAACATGTGTATGAACAAACATGAACTTTCCCGCCTTTATTAAGACTATCTATAGGTATCTATTCGCTCAAACCGACCTAAAAAACCTTTTTCTCTTGTCCTTCTACACCATTATTTTACAAATTAAACAAGAAACATCTGTTTGCAATTTTCTTATATTTTAAAAGCTAAAGGCCTACTTTAGAAAGGTTTCGGTTAATAGCTACGTCTTTTCTTATTTTCGGGTTTGAGAGCGAAACTAGTAAAAATAAATCCCTGCTATTTTATCTCTAATTAGATACCGTCTTTCTGAATCCAACTATTCTCTAAATCACATACCTTTAAAATGATAAAAAATCCCCGTCTGGGAGTTTCTTGCTAAACTCCGAACAAGAAACTTGTATCAGATATTAACTACATTCCAACTGATAAAGATTAGCTTTATGTAGCAGAAATAAAGATCTTTGGAAAAAAAGTTTTACCTATACCAGATAGAATAACAAAAAACTTGGTAATAAAAGCTTGAAAAGATATTTATAAAACTAGAGAATTTGGCCGAAACAGTGAGGAAAAGTGAGCCTATGGCGTTAATAAAATCATTACCATCATTTCGCACCCCTAAACAAAATTGACACAAGTGACCTCTAGGGAATTCGAGTTTGCCAAGTCGAAGAAATAGTCCCTAGACGGTCACTTGTTGAATCATTCTCTAAATCACTATCAAAACATCAATATCCTTTTTTATTGTTTATGGCTACGAAGTGACGATGATATTTCTCTCTTACCGAAAACTCATACCATTGAAAAAGAGCCTTAAAAAGGCTCTTTAGTTTTTGCACCTAAAGGTTCATCAAACTCACCTTTGACAAATTGATAAACCAAATCATATATCTCTCTAATTTCTTCAACGGAACTTAAAGCAGCTTGAGCAAATAGGCCTACATCTTGATAATAACCATGGACTGCCTCATCCATATAACCTAAAGTCACACCTGCTCTAAGGTAGTTTAAGAACTTTTCCCGTTGTTCTTTATCGTTAAGAATTCTGCCATCTGCCTCAATCTCAATTCCTTGTCCATATCTTTGAGCTTGTCTTGCAACATCTATAAATCTAGATGCAGGTGACTGACTAAACATATGGTTTGGCTGATGAATGCAAAGATCAAAACCTAAAGACTCCCATTCACCATGCCCTGCTGCATTAAACCATGGGATCCAAGAAAACTTTAAATCTTGGTTGTGTAAGTAATCGGCAACCTGACGAATTAGATCTACCTCTCCGGGAATCTCATAATGAATCATCTCTTCTACCCAGTAAAAACCAACTAATTCTAGGTTCTCAAAGTTTGCTTCTTCGAATCTCTCTACAGCCTGATCAACATACCACTTAACAGCACGAAAACGATTATCTGTAGCCTGTGTAGGGTCCTTAAAAGAGAAATTTAAAGAACCAGTACCATCTACATCTCCAAAGTCCGTTATTTGTGCCATAGGATTAGGTATCATGATATAGATCTTAAGTTTTTCTGTCTCTCCTAAGTGCTCTTTACCTACATTGTAAGCTCTCTCAAAGGCTGCTAACTGTCTATTTTCCTCGAAAAGAATATCTAAGAACCACTGCCACTCCTTTTTTGTTGCTGGAGTTCCTCTTGCTGGAGAATCAAAAGCATGATCCTCTGGTCCTTTTAAGGCCAAAAATAGAAACGAATCAAAAAACCAATCGTTAACTGAAAGAGTCATGTCTGTAAATGGCCCAAGGTAGGTCACATAAGGAAGGGCATCACTCATATTCCAGACACTACCAAAGTTATTATAAATAAGCATAAGATCTTTGACCCCACCACTTCTAGGATCTCCTTTAGGGTAATATCCTTGCCAAGCTGAAACAAAGTCCTTATCTTCTGTTCCTTGAATATGAAAATCGCTGACTGTAAAAGTAGTGTTCTCTGCCCAAAAACTTATACTACCGTTTTTATATTTTGCACTTTCTGCCTCCAATATCAGCTGCTTGTTTCGGTAAGCCTGAAACTTATTTCCCTTAACAACTAAAGAAATCTCAGCTATTTCTCCTGCCTTTACACCTAGATCGGCTTCGTCTAGTATTCTTGTCCTTTCATGATTGCCATCATAACGACTAATAGAAATATTCTCTTCAGTTATATTAAGGCTATAACATAAAAAAGGAAAAGTTGTCCTAAAATAAAGCCTAACTTGCCCATCTTGGCCATATTCGTGTGGCTCTACCTTAAAGCTAAGTTCATAATCTATCCAGTTTTCCTCTCCAAGCTTTGCTTCAGCCCAACCTATAGTAGGCCATAAAAGTTCATCTTGTGTCCTTACCCATTGCTTTTGTTGCAATGACCAGCTATCAAATCCTGTTATTTCAAATGATGCGCCCAATACGTCCGATGCACCTGCTACAGCACTAAATAACAACATTATTACTAAAACAAGATTTATCAAATTCACCACCTCATATGTTTTTTTCTCCACAGAGATTTTATTTCCTTTTTCCACTGGCAATAATAATTAAAGACCAGCCCCGATTTTAGCTGGCCTTTATGTTAAAATACTAGTTTGTTGCTCCCACCATGTGGCAAGGGCATAGGTGCCAACTCCAACTCTAACAAACAAATCTGAAGAACCGAGAACAACCTGAATCGACTTAATAGAATATTGTGCTTCTTTAGGCAGCCTCTCATTTACCCTAAGGGCAATCTCTCTGTAGTGAGCTGGCCTACCTAAAGATTCAAGCACATTTACAACATAATTGACTCGGTTCTGAGGCGTAAAACTATTCCATTCTAAAAGATGCACTTGATTACCTTTATCGATTCTTAATCCTTTGTTGTTTCTAATAGATGATTCAACTAAACTGTCTGGCAATTCTACAGACATTTTACTCAAAGAACAAGAAACTTCATTGACTAAAGTAGCTATATCTACTGGCACTGCTTTTTTTGATAAGATCTCTTTTGTTTTTCTCTCAATTTCAACTACTTCATCGATGTCTATTTCTGTCAATGCCCATAAACCTTCAGAGATTTCTTTGCAACCAGCAAGCTGGAGGAATACCGGTATTATAGTTGTGATATTGATATTTTCTGCTGGTACTTGTTTTAAAAGTTCATCAGAAATATAGCCCACTCCAGCCATTCCACCTTGCTCATTTAAGATAGCCACAATGATGTCAAATAAGGGTTTGGCTATATTGGAATTTGAAGGAGAAAACATCTTCTTTTTCGCCTTTTTCTCTATTTGCCTGATACGCTCTCGAGAAAGACCATAATCCTTAGCAATACTCTCGAGTGTTTCTGCATATAGTGAGTATGTGCCTAACCTGCGATTTAGAATATCTTTTTGCCGCTTAGATAAAGCTCTTTGCAAAAGTTCAACGTAATCATCTAATTTTGTTGCTGTAATAGTAATTTCTTTGTAGTCTACACTTTGGTAACGCTTAAGTTCTTCTTGTATATCCTCAAAAGACTTTTGCCCGATGTTTCTCAATGCTAGTAGATCTGATGGCTTTAATTCTAAAATCTCATCAACATATCTAAAACCACTATTTTTAAGTGCATTTAAAGCTCTAGTCGAAAAATCAAGCTCATCTATTAAAATGCAATTAGTATCATCTTGATCATCATCTGTTATCAATTGATAGCGTTCTCTGCAACTTATTATTTCTCTGCCTGTAGTTGCTTTTATTTGCTTAAGCAGACGATCTAGTGACTTTTCGCCAATGCCACGTAAATTAGAAATCTCTTCAATGCTCATATCCTCAAGTTCACTCAAATATAGGATATCTGCTCTTTTTAAGGCATTAAATGTCCGATTATCAAGTCCTAAATTGTTAAGTGATACGTCATCGCGGTGTTTTTCTGCATAAAAGATCTCAACACATTGTGTAATATGGTCAAGAGTTTTCACCCCAATGCCCTTAATAAGGAGTAAATCCTCTACTTTTAACTCTGCAAGCTGGCCTAGAGTAACTATTTGCGCATCAAGTAAACTATGATAGGCTCTTTTATTAAGGCCTAAAACTGAGATTTGTAGAGCCCAATCTTCTTTGTCAATCCTTATAGTTAATTCCTTTGAGAGCTGAACACCTTTTTTTAGAGCAGCAACAATCCTCATAGTCTCTGAGGCACTGACTTGTCCCATTTTAGGTATGGCTAATAGTTCTTCATATGTAAGATCAGCTAGTTTCCCATAAGTATCTATACCAACATTTCTAAGTGCATTTACAATGCGGGTTGACAAACCCAAGTTACCTACAGAAGTAGTGGCATCAATCTTTTCAACAGGCAATAACTCTCGGGAATTAGCCATATTATTCAACCACCTTTATATATTTCTATAGGTAACTCAGTTCAGTAAACTTCTCTTAGCCGATATTTCTCTAATTGCAAAACAATTCCTTCCCGTTGAAATAATGTTGTTTATTAAACATTGCTTTTAACGTTAGTGTAAAGTTATTGTAGAAAAATAAAGAAAGTAGTTCCTGTGTGTTATTATGAAAATCGAAAAAACAATAAACACAGGAGAGAATTACTCTTATGAAAAGTATATAATACAACTAACTAAGGCCTATCTCTAAATTATATTTTTATAACTAAGGGAATAATGTTTGTTTTTTTCTACAGTATATAAACTATAGACACTATCCTTTTTAACTGTCTAACTTGACAAATTGAAGTAAACTACTTAGAATAAGACAAGAATCCGTACCTGAGCGGTTCTCGCCCCTCTGGGACGTTTTATCAGGAACCATATCCTAGGAGGTAGAAAGTTATGAAAGAAAAAGTAATTGCTGTTTTAGATAAGATTCGTCCCAGCCTTCAAGCTGATGGTGGCGATGTTGAACTTGTCGATGTTACAGAAGATGGGATTGTCAAGGTAAGACTGACCGGTGCTTGTGCTGGTTGTCCGATGTCAACAATTACACTTAAAAATGGCATCGAACGTCTACTAGTAAACGAAATACCTGAAGTCAAATCCGTCGAATCTGTTTAATCTTTGACTTTATACTCAATAGAATCTACTAAAAAAAGTGCAAAGATCTAAGGCCTCTGTTGAAAAACAGAGGCCTTTTTTAGTCTTATATCACAAAAAAGAGAGGTTTAACCTCTCTTTTTTTGACCGTTACTTTTTTCTTTTTCTTGATGAGAAACTGCTAAACAACTAAGACAATTTCCTGAACAGCCAAAGCAATTAGATGGCAGTTCCTTTCCACAACGGGGACATCTATTAGTAAGCAAGCTTTCAACTTTTATCTCTAAATTACACGTAGGACATTTTATCTTGGCCATTGTTTTCACCTGCTAAATTAAGATCTGTGCCATTGTTCCACCTACTAAGAAAGCAGCTAACATACAGCTAAGAAACACAGCTAAGCCTTGCTTAAACCCTCTTTCTTTAATGATTACAACAATACTTGCAATACAAGGAACAAACAGTGTCAATGTTGTCATTGCAACTAAAGTCTGTTCTTTGGTAAGGGTCATATTAAAAAAGCCCGCAGCACCAAAGTCTCTACGAATAATCCCCATCATAAAAGCGGTTGACGCTTCTTTAGGTAATTTCATCCAATTTACAACTAAAGGAGCTGCTGCTGTTTGAATAACATCTAAAGCCCCTGTCATCTGTAATACAGTTATTAACAAAGCACCTATTGCAAAAAGTGGACCTGCTTCAGTAATAAAATGCACAGATTTATTCCAAGTCTTCTGCAAAACGTTTTTTGCAAGAGGTAGGCGCATCGGGGGAATATCTATCAAAAGATCAGTAGGTTGACCAGGTAATATTTTATTAAGCAAAGTCCCTGCAATAACAAAGATAGCAATCATAATAACTACATATGCTAAAAAATATCCAAAACCTAAAGATGACAACATCGCTGTAATAACACCCATCTGAGCTGAGCAAGGTATTGTAAGACTTAAAAGTATAATTGCAATTAACCTTTCACGATCAGAGCCAAGTATCCTTGTACTAATAGAGGCCATGGTTACACAACCAAACCCAAGTACCATAGGTATTACGGCTCTACCGTTTAACCCTACCTTATTAAAACTTCGATCTAAAAGTGCTGCCACTCTCGGAAGATAACCAGAGTCTTCTAGTATAGAAAGCAGAAGATAAAATGCAATTACAAGGGGAAGAAGAAGACCAAAAATATAAGTTACCGTCATCGTCAAGATACCAAATTCACCTAAAAGCAGTTGGCCAATAATAGAATCAAGAGGAATAACCGCACCTAAAGTATTTCTTATCCACGGTTCATAGTAAGTAGTCATAATACCTTCTAAAAAATCAACAACAGTACCAGCAGCAAAAACGCCAATCAACTTGTATGCCAAAAATAGAACAAGAAACAGAACCGGAATTCCAAGTGCTGGTTTTAAGAGAAGATCACCTAGATGCTCTGAAAAATGGGTTCCTGTCTTTTGATAACGAACTACTTTTTTGCAAAGATCATCTACACGCTTTCTTCTATCAAAATAGAGCTCCTCTCTTTTTTCAGGGATACCCTCAAAGGAAAGATCTCCTTCTAAAGCAAGTAAAATCTGTGCCTCAGTTAAGTTGTTTAATGAAGCATATTCTTTTAGGAGATTATCTACCTCTTTACCCTTTTTACCTACAGTGGCTTGTGGTAAAGCTGCCACTAGTTTTTCAAGATCTTTCTGTTCGGTTGCACAGATAGGAACAATCGGTACACCAAGATATTTTTCAAGAGCCTTAAAATCTATTTCGATTCCCTGTCGTTTAACCTCATCCATCATGTTAATAGCAACAACCATCGGAATGCCCATATCCGCAAGTTGTAAAGTTAGAAAAAGATCTCGCTCAAGATGCACTCCATCAACTACATTTAAAAGAAGATCTGCATCTAAGATAACATCCCTAGCTACTTTTTCTTCGTCATTGAAAGAAGATACACCATATATTCCAGGTGTATCTAAAACAATATAGTTTTTATATTTTCCTTGAGAAACATCAACTGTAGTTCCAGGAAAATTAGATACATCTACATATGAGCCTGTTAGGTAGTTAAAAACCACTGATTTACCAACATTAGGATTGCCTACTAACACAAGGCGTTTAAGCCCATCTACTTGGTCTTTTCCCACGTTTTGGCACCCCCTCATCTATCTCTTTTACAGTGATCTGATCTGCTAGTGCTGCACCTACGGCTATCTGCTGATAATTCTTTCTAATAATTACTGGGCCCTTTGGCAGTTTTTGAACACAAGTTATCTCTGTCCCGGGCATAAGGCCAAGACGTACTGCTTGAGAGCGGATTAGCCCTTGTGGTAACTCCTCTAAAGAAGCTCTTTGTCCAGGAGAAAGCTGGTTAAGTGTCACTGAAGGGGCCTCCTTTCTTATTGCGATTGTTTCTCAATTAATCTTATACCAATTGAGAAACCTTGTCAACAAGTTCGGTGCCACCCAAACAAAGAGGATATCTTTTTTTATTGGATAACTATTTGGTATAGACAATTATTAGCAATTTTACGATCTAATGTTGAAATGGAGGTGAGTGGTAGCTTAAATGCTACCCTAAAAATGAAACTTTTAGCAGCGTTATTAACACTTTTTTTAATAACACCAACAGTGTTTGGTTCTTTACCTATGGTCTCTCCTGAAGAAGTGGGTGTATCTTCTGAGAGGTTAATCTATGCCAACAGTATTATTGAAGAAGGTTTGGCAAAGAAAAGTTATCCTGGTGCTGTAGTTATGGCCGGACGCCATGGGAAGATATTTTTTGCTAATTCTTATGGTCACAAAATTATAACCCCTGAGCAATTGCCAACTGAAATAGACACAATCTACGATCTAGCATCTCTTACTAAGATATTTACTGCTACTGCCATTATGATTTTAGTTGAACGCGGACAGATACTTTTAGATGATAAGGTCATTTCCTTTTATCCTCGTTTTGCTAGAAACGGCAAAGCCGATGTAACTATTGAACACCTATTAACACATACATCTGGTCTTCCCGCTTGGCTTCCCCTTTGGCAAACAGTAAAAAGCAAAGACGACGCTATTGATGAAATATGCCGAGCAAATCCGGAAGCTAAAGCCGGTGAAGCATATGTTTATTCAGATCTTGGCTATATGATGCTCGGTTTTATTATTGAAAAGGTCACTAACACTACAATAGATGATTTTATTACTCAAGAAATTCTTGTTCCCCTTAAAATGAACGACTCTATGTATAACCCTCCTGAAGAACTTAAGCAAAGATGTGCTGCTACAGAAATAGATAACGCTTATCGCCACCGACTTATCTGGGGAGAAGCCCATGACGAAAATGCCTTTGCAATTGGTGGAGCAAGTGGCCATGCTGGCCTTTTTTCAACTGCTAGTGATCTTGCTAGATTTTGCCAAATGTTTTTAAACTATGGTGAATTAGATGGTGTAAGAATTCTCTCTCCACTTACTGTAATGCTTATGTCGCAAAACCATGTCCCAAGCAAACTAGGTGTAAAACGCGGTTATGGTTGGTACATCTCCACCTCGTTGCGTGGTGATATCTTCCCTGTTGGCTCTTTTGGCCATACTGGATTTACCGGTACATCTATCTGGATCGATCCTACTACTGATAGCTTTTCTATAATCTTGACAAACAGAGTCCACCCAAACAGGAATAACACAACTATCAATATGTATAGATCTAAATTTCATAACCCTTTAGCAGCAGCTATAGTTGAACTTTTTGATTAAAAACAGTACTTGACAAAGTCTTCTTTCCTTGTTTATAATTTAATTAAGTTAATTAACTAATGGGGGTGTCGTATTGAATTCTATTCCCCACAACTTTGATATCCTAACTAATCTTATCGAACGATATGTTTTGCCATCAGCACTCAATAAAGACCCCAATGGTCTGTCTTTATCCCAGTACAATATTCTTTACTATCTCTATACTCATGACCAAGTGCGACCAAAAGATCTCGCTTATGCCCTTTGTATCTCTTCTCCTGCTGTAACTTACGCCTTACAACGACTAGAATCAGAAAATTTAATTGAAATCATTCCCTCTAAAGAAGATAAAAGGGAAAAAACTGTTGCCTTAACTAAAGATGGAGATATAGCTGTCTCTACTATTACCAAGGCAAAAGAGGAGATAATTGAGGAGATTCTTAAAGAGCTATCTGCTACGCAAAGGCAATCCTTAAATAATGGCTTAGAAGCATTCTTGCAAAAAGCAGGGGTAAAAATCGGTCAAGACAAGCTTTGTCTCAAATGTGGGTTTGCTCACTCACCAACATGTATACTCAACAACTTAAAAAAATAGGCCTAAGAGCACTTAATTCAATAAAAGCCACCCATCTATACTATAAGGAGGCTTTGTTATGAGTGAACTTATTAACAATCGCCAAAAACAGCAAGAAGTTCTTAAGGAGATTATTCTTGAACTCCATGCAGGAAAAGATGTAAAAGAGGTTAAGGACAAATTTAAACGCCTTATTAAAGCTGTTGGACCTGGTGAGATTGCTCAACTGGAAGACGAATTAATTAAGCAAGGCATAAGAGAGGAAGAAATTCAAAAGCTTTGCGATGTTCACCTTAGTATTTTTGAAGATGCCCTTATTTTACCTGAAGAAGAGCCTAAAGATGCCCATCACCCTTTAGAGATTTTTAGAGGAAAAAACAATGCCACACTTACTTTAGTAAATTCTATAAAATCACTTCTTGTAGAAGAAAATTTGACCGAAGAAACTTTGGCAAAATGGCAGGATCTTCATAAAGAACTACTATCAATTGACACTTACTACCAAATGAAAGAACACCTTCTTTTTCCCTATCTTGAAAAAAAGGGTTTTTATGGGCCTCCAGCTGTAATGTGGTCTACTCATGACGAAATCCGTGACAAGCTAAAGTCTATTATGCAAAGTTTAGAAGTGGCATCGGTAGAAGACCTTAATAAAACAGTAAGAGAACAAACCTTTGAAGTATTACAACAGATAGATGATATGGTCAATAAAGAAGAAAAGATCCTTTTTCCACTTTGCCTAGAACATCTTTCCGAAACAGACTGGCAAGCTATCCAATCAAACATGCCTGAGTTTGGCTACACAGTAATAGAGCCAATAAAAAAACAGCCTCCGAAGAGAAAAAACAATATCTCTGCTGAAGGCCGGATTGACCTTGGTAGTGGTTCTATGAATGTACATGAACTAACCGCTTTTTTGAATTCGTTGCCTATAGATATTACTTTTGTCGATGCTAACCGAGAGGTACGCTATTTTAACGAAAGTAAAGAAAGAATTTTTGCAAGACCAAGAACTGTAATTGGTAGAAAAGTTGAAAAATGCCACCCACCTGAGAGCGTTCACATTGTCGATAGAATAATCGAGGAACTAAAAAATGGTAAAAGAAAATCTGCTGATTTTTGGGTCAATCTAAATAATAGACTTGTCTATATTAGATATTTCCCCGTAAGAAGCTCTGAAGGTGAATTTCTAGGTGTTTTGGAAGTAACACAAGACATTACCAGTATACAAAAACTATCAGGTGAAAAACGCCTCTTAGATGATAAATAAAAAAAACCCACAGGTGTAGAGCATTAATAAATGCCACTACCTTGTGGGTTTTAAACTAAAAAGACATAATTAATTGCCAACATAAAAACTACCCCTAAAACAAAAGAGTATGTTGCTATATCTTCATAACCATGACCATGGGATTCTGGTATCATTTCTTTAAAAACTACATAAAGCATTGCTCCTGCTGAAAAAGACAAAGCAAAAGGAATAATTGCTTCAGTTAAACGAACTAATAAACTGCCAAAGATAGCTGCAATTGGTTCAACAAGACCTGTTAAAGTTGCTAGCCATATTATTTTCCAACTAGGCATATCTGTATCGACTAAAGGTGCTGCAACTACAAGACCCTCTGGGGCATTTTGAACTGCAATGGCTATCGCTAAAGCTACCCCCATACCAGGGGCATTTGAAGCAAATCCTACACCAACGGCTAACCCCTCAGGTATATTATGAAGAGTAATAGCTGTGATAAGTAAAACTGCTCGTCTGCCTACATCTTCGTCTTCAAGGTTACCGAAATATTTTTCATAATCCATATCAGGGGTATATCGCTCAAAAATACCAAGTACAATTGTGCCAGCTATAATACCCAAACATACTTCTAAAACAGTACCTTCATTTAATGCAGGTACAATCAGATTAAAACAACTTGCAGCAACCATAACACCTGCTGCAAAAGCAAGCAAAGAATCTCTTAACTTATGTGACACTTTACGCAAAAAAAGAATCGGTAAAGCACCTACACCTGTTGCCAAACCAGCTAAAAGACTTGCTAAAACCGCTTCTCCCATTTTTTGCCTCCTATAACGCTTATTTTATGCTGTTAATAACCTCCAATAATTCTTCGGTTTCCGGCCGCCCTTTCTTTGCGTAGCAAATTATCTTCTTGTCATCTAATATATAGACTGTACGGCTGATTTTACCTTCATCGGTTAAGACTCTGTATGTTTTAGCCACTTCTTTATTGGCATCATGACATAGAGGAAATTCAAATCCATATTTGTCAGCAAAACGATGATGGCTCTCTAGGCTCCCAGGATTAATCGCTATAACAGAAACACCTAAATCACGGTATTGATCTATGCTATCTTGTGCTGCTCTTAGCTGTTTAGTGCAGCCAGAGGTATTATTTCTCGGATAGAATATAATGAGTATCTTACTTAACTGCTTATTTAGATCAATTATGCCTTTAGTACTCTCTAAAACAAATTGCGGAGCTTTTGATCCTATCTCGAGCATCAATACATCCCTTCCTTCCTTACATATTCATATAATGGCCATAAACTCTCTATCTCCTTTGTGGCCCACTCTAACCATTGTTTATACGTAGTTCCTGGAACCCCAGCTAAAACCTTACCAACTTCTAACCCATAGCTTTTATAATTATTAACCTCAAAAACACTGTCTTTACTTGTTTCATCTATCTCTACAGGGGTTTCTCCTTTTAGCAACCAAATAGTTCCTATTGTACTTATATCGTTTATCGCCTTTGCGAGAATACCTTTTTCCATTGAGTTTGGTTTTGCTACACACTTAACAAAAGAACCATAATACCCTAACCCTAATACTAGGTGAACATGCATCTTATATCCTTTAAGAGATGGACTAAGCGCTACCCAGGTTTCATCTGGAGGGTTGACAGTTCGTCTGGCATGTTTTGCTACGTGCGGATACAATTCTAGCCCTGTCTCTAATTTTATGTCTTCAGCAATACTACTGCCAAGAAAAGCAAGTTTAGGACTAATACGATTTCTAATAGAAGCCATACGTTCAAAAAAGCCGGGTATTGTAAATACATCAAGCTCGTTGAGAGTAAGAAATTGATCCTTTTGATTCCCTGACAAGTTCATCCCTCCATACCTTTTAGTGCCTTTTTCATTAATTCCTATATACCCCTATTTGCCAGACTAGATAACATAAAACACACAAAACTTAAAAAATCGGCTGAAAATCTATTATAGATAGCAAAAAACCCCGGATTTTGCATCCGAGGTTTTTCTTTTACTTTTGGATAAGTTTTAAGCTCTCTTTTGCTAGATCAGAGATCTTCACTTTATTATAGCCTTGTACACCTGTATAAAGTGTATTGTTAATTGGAGCAGTCCATTTTTCAGGGAGCTCTTTTGCACCTAATAAAGTACCAAGAATCGATCCAGCTGTAGCACCATTACAATCTGTGTCCCAACCGCCCATAACAGCTATGGAGATTGTCTTGGAAAAATCCTTCTTACCATACACTAATCCTGCAACAACAATTAAGGCATTGTTAATTGTGTGTACCGGATTGTAGGAGCTATATTTTTCCCAGATATAATCTAAACCCTTTTCGAAATCGGTTTCTTCAGCTGCAAAATTCAAAAAGTCCTTAATAGCAACTGCTAAACGGCAGTTTTCCGGGATTTGTGATAGGCCTGCTTCAATAACTTCTTCTACAGAATCAACTACAAATGCTGCAGCAATTGCCGCGGCAACAAACATCTCACCATAGATACCATTTTTGGTATGTGAAATACAAGCATCACGATAGGCATACTCGGCAGCCAACTCAAGGTCACCTGGATTGATATATCCCCAGAAGTCAGCTCTAATCTGAGCGCCAATCCACTCTCTGTAAGGATTTCTGTAAAAGCCTGACTCAGGTGGCGAAATTAGGTTAAGAAAATTCCTATAAGCAACTCTTTCTGCAGTAAAGGTATGAAGAACTGGTAGTTGGGTCATCCAGGTATTAGCTACATCTACAGAAGTAAAGTCACGTCCATGCCTTTTAACAATATCTAAACCAATAACTGTGTAGTTTAGATCATCGTCTTCTGGCATACCGTCGAAACTTGCATAACGGTAATCTTTAAGAGACTCATGCAACCCATGTCTTTTCATAAACTCGTCGCTATAGTCAAAGTCAGTATAAGAGTTCATTGGGTAGCGATTAGCCTCTTTTAATACAGCTTTAATGCCCTCTCTACCTTTTTCCATCCCAAAGGCTTCCCAAGGTTTGCCTAGCCAACAACCTGCTGAGCGACCAAGCCATGCACCTTCTAATCTGTCTAAAAGGAACTCGTCGGACAAGTTCTTGTTATTGAGATCCTTTTGAGCCGGTCTACTCTTTTTAATTTCTTCTAAAGTATTTGGCTCGTCATAGGCAAAATCTTGGGAAACTTCTCTTTTTTGCAACTCATCTAAGGCATCTAAAGCCTCTTGATCATCTAAATTGGCCTCGATACCTGAAATGTCCTTTCCTTCTTCTTTTGCTTGGATAAGCTCTAGACGCAACAGCTCTTTTGGATAAAAATAATCAACAAGCAATTTCAGACCTCCTAGTCTTTTTTTGGTAATTCTTTTTGCATCTCCCACCTAGTTACTTGATAGCCTAGGTTTTTATAGAGATTAACAGCTGGAACATTAGTGATTGTCACCAATAATTTAATACTTTTTGCTCCTTGGGAGATAAAGTACTGTTCTCCTTTTTCCATAAGCGCTTTGCCAAATCCTTTTCCTCTTAGCTCAGGAATAAGGTAAATCTCTTCTACTGAGCCAAATTTGCCATATTCGTTGGTATCGTATATTCTGCACCAAATAAAGCCACCTAAAAGCCCCTCAGTTATCTCTAGAACATATATCCCGTGTTCATTTGGTAGCATAGCAGCTTCATTCAATCTTCTTCTTTGTTCTTTAAGAAAAAAAGGATTCATGACAAAACCTTTGAAGTTGCTAGTAAAAAGGTCTTCCTGCCAATAGAGTAGCGTATCTATATCTAATTTGGGATTAAACAATCTAATTCCTGGTGACTCTAGCTTACTATCAGCTTTTTTTGAAGCTAAATTTAGCATTTTATGGAACAGACCTTCTTTTTTCATATATACGGCCAAGGACAGAATGTCCTTAGACCAACTCTCTCCCTTCGGCTTCATCAAAGTAAGTTTTTTTAGTATCGATTTAGGATTTTGGTCTCTTTTCCTGTAAATCGATTAAAGCGTTATTTAGAGGAGCATAGTCTTTAGGTAATAGTTTTTTTGCCTTGTAAAGATACCAGCGTGCTATCTCCCAATCCCCTTTAGCCAAACTAGCTAGTCCTAGGTTATGGTAGGCTTTCCCTGAATCAGGATTAATATTTAATACTTTCTTAGCACAGTCTATGGCCATATCATGATCTTCAAGGAAAAAACCGTAAAAGGCCGACAGATTTAGTAAGGTATCCTCACGACTATCATCTATATTTAAGGACTCCAATAAAACTTTTTCACCAATAAGAGTTTCACCGTTTTGAGCTAAGGCTAAGCCATAATTATTTAATAGTTGAATAAGAAGTTCCTGGGAATCTTCTTCGTTTATACAAAAAATAGCTTTTTTATAATGTTCAAGTGCTTCTTCTAACATACCTGTACAATTCAAGGCAAGATCACCTGCTAGTTTATGAAGAAGTGGACTTTCAGGATTGTTTTCTAAAGCTATTACTGTCTCTTCAATAGCTAGATCTGTTTCACCTAAACCTTGAAGTAAGAGACAGGAATTGTAACACAATAGATCATGTCCTGGGTTTCTTTCAAGTCCCTCTAAAAAACAATCTAGGGAACTTTCGATATCACCTGCCATCATATATACAGAACCTAAACCAAGATAAACTAAAGGGTTATCAGGATCTTCTCTTATTAGAAAATCGTACCAACCTAGAGCTTTAGTGAGATCTCCTTCTCTAAGATACATCTCAGCAAGTTTAAGACCATAATTTACATTTTCTTTGTTTTTAAAAAACCACGGGTTTTGTCTATATATAGCTAGCATAGTCTCGTTTGTTTCTTTTAAATCTTCAGCCAAAAAAGCCGTTTGCAATTGTTCTAAAAGACAATTTTCACTTACCTCATCACTTGTATGGATATGACCTTTACATAATTGAAAGATCTTTCTCCTTAAAGCCTTAGCTTTATAATCTAAACTTAAGACCACCCAATTACCTACTTTGCCTTCAAGCGAATTTAGTAATTTAATAAAACGAACTCCTTTGTTTCTTAGAAAATTAGTGCAAGTAACATTTTGCCAATTGTCGCCATATACTTTGGGATCTTGCCAGTAAGATCTGGCTTTAAGAGTCTCTACAGCCTCTATTGCCAAAGGCTCTTTATCTCCACCTAAGAGCTGGCAAAGAAAGTCTTCGCGCTCCTTGGCATTGGTAAACTGTATATATAGGCTCTCCAAACAATATCACCTCTGTCTCCAATTACTAAGTATATGCAGTTTGCTTAAGTTGGGCAAGGCTATTTATAAGCCTTTTTAAAATTATCTTCTTATCTTTCCCTTAATAAGTACCTCTTTACGACTACAGAGAACTTAAGCCTAATGAACTAATGGTTATTTTTTCCAGAATTCTTGCTATATATACTTAAATGGGCTAGAATTAGCTTACAGTATTCAATGTCAATTTTAAAGCTTGGGTACTATAGGGAGAGATTAACATGTCAGTTTCCTACCTCAAAATTTTACCGATAGATCAAGTTTTATATGACCTACCCACACCAGTATTTATCATTGACAAAGAAGGTCAAATCTATTTTGCTAATAAAGATGCTTGTCTTCTTTATGGCTGTAACCAAAAAGATTTGCTAAAGATGAATTTTTTAAAGCTTACTGCAACTGAAGATGAGGCAAGTATCTTTCAAAGCATTCTCCAATTTAGCATTGAATTACAAGAGACTAGTGGACGCTTTTTAGGCCGTCATAAAAACAAACTTAATAAACTTATTGACGTAGATATTAAGTGGTCTTTACTTAAAAACGAATCTAGTTCCTATATTCTCATTTGTGTTCAAGATATAACTGAGCTAAAAAGGATTGAAAGAGATTATATTACAAAAGTTAAAAAACTAGAGTTAGAGATTGAGCAACGAAAAAAAGTCGAAAAAACTCTACATATAACCCATGAAGAACTAAAAGAAAAGATTAATGCCTTAGAAACACAAAAGAATATCAACGAACAGATGTTAGAAGAACTTTCTACGACAAATGAGATCCTCGAACGGTGGGCCATAGAGGATTCCTTAACTGGCATCTATAACCGCCGCTACTTTACAGAGTATATTGAAAATGATATTATTCGCGCTCAACATCTTAACAAACCACTATCTCTGCTTATAATAGATCTCGATCACTTTAAAGATATTAACGATAGCTTGGGTCATTTTATCGGCGATAAAGTTCTTATTAAGGTTGCCAGAATAATTCAAGAAACTATTGATCCTGAAAATATTCTTTGCCGCTATGGTGGTGAAGAATTTGCGGTTATCTCTTTAGGTAGTTATATCAGTGATGCTGAAAAACTCGCTGATCAGATACGCCTTAATATCTCTAACAACCCAATCGTTGTTAATGACCATAAAGTGAATATTACAGCAAGTGTAGGTGTAAGCTCTATTAAACCTTACCAATGGAAAGCTCCTATTGAAGCTATACGTGACTACCTTATTAAAACTGCCGACAAAGCTCTCTATCTCGCTAAAGCTAAAGGCCGAAATAAAGTGGAACTCTATCGGCATAAAGATATAAAAAACCCTAACCTCTAAAGGTTCTTACCAAACTAGAGTTAGGGTTTTTTGTTGGTAAAGCTTTCACTCCATCACTCTAATATTACTCTTATAACATTTATCAGTCAGCTTCACAAAAAAGCAGGCCTAATAAGGCCTGCAAAAAGATCCTCTAGATTAAGATTAAGCTAAAGCTTAATCTTAATCAACAACTTTATAACCTGCTTTGATAACCCTATTTTTTATCTCATCCCATGAGGAAATCTTTTCATCGAAGATTATTATAGCACTTCCTTGTGCAAGGTCAACCTCTGCTTTTCTTACCCCTTTTACACTAACAATAGCCTTAGACACTGCATTTGCACATCCCATGCAACGCATTCCTTCAATTTTCATTATCTTTTCCATACTAAAACCTCCATATTAAAAGCTAGAAAGACACCTAAAAATTTAATAGTATGATACCCAATAATCATCTTATGTAACTTACCTATTTCTTTATTAGTAATTAAATAGGTTAACACCATTTTTAAGCTCTAAAGTTTTAGACACAAAAATCTAGTATCTTAGTTTATGCAAGCAAACAAAAAAAGTTTACACATAATTCTTTTGATTAAAAAAGGCTATCGACATAACAGTCAACAGCCTAAATAATCATTGTTCTAAATTAAATACATCATGTAGAGTTTGAACTGCCCTCTCCACATCATTTTCCGATATAACAGTAGAAATACTTATATCAGAGGTACTAATCATCTCTATATTAATTTTTTCTGCAGCAAGGCCATTAAACATCTTAGCTGCTACACCAGGATTTGAGATCATGCCTGTACCAACTATAGAAACTTTGGCTTTATGGTCGTCTCTTTCTACTTTTTGGGCATTAAGCTCTTTCATCATAGCTGTAGTTACTTCCTCAGCCAAAATAGCATCTTCTTTATTAACCGTAAAAGAGATATCAGCTAATCCCTCTTTACTAGCACTCTGGACAATCATATCTACATTGACCCCTGCTTCAGCTAACTTAGCAAATATCTTAGCAGCTATTCCTGGCTGGTCTTCTACTCTAGAGATAGTAAGCTTAGATATCTTAGTATCATGAGCTACGCCGACAACAATTTTACCCTGCTCCATTAACGACCCTCCTCTAACTATAGTACCGAGGTTTTCATTAAAACTTGAGCGAACATGGATCGGCACATTATATTTTTTACCAAGTTCTACTGATCTTAGATGCAAAACTTTAGCCCCAAGACTCGCCATCTCAAGCATTTCATCATATGAAATCTCTTTTAGCTTCCTAGCGTTGGGAACTAAGCGTGGATCTGCTGTATAAACACCGTCAACATCAGTAAAAATCTCACACATGTCAGCATTTAAGGCTGCTGCAAGAGCTACTGCCGTGGTGTCTGAGCCACCACGCCCTAAAGTTGTTATGTCATTTTGACTATTAATCCCTTGAAATCCAGCCACAATTACTACTTGATCTTTTGCTAGCTCATCTAAGATACGTGTTGATGCAACTTCTTTGATCTTGGCTCTTTGATGGATGTTATCAGTTTTGATGCCTACCTGGGCTGCTGTCAGGGAGATGGCCTTGCCACCGAGATCGTTGATAGCCATTGCTAATAACGAAATCGAGATCTGCTCACCGGTGGCTAATAGCATATCAACCTCACGAGAGGTTGGGTTTTTAGCTACACCCTTAGCTAGAGCCAGTAATTCATCTGTTTTACCAGCTGGGGCAGAAACCACTACCACCATTTGGTGGCCTTTACTTTGAGTGTAGAGAATCCTTTCTGCAACATTCCTTACCCGTGTAGCGTCAGCAACAGAAGTTCCTCCATATTTTTGAACAATAATTCCCAAGATCGGTCACCTCCTTAGCATTAATATCATATTATTCAAGTTGTTGTACTCTTCTCCTGCTTGTAACTGTATTTTCTACGTTTTACGTATTCCTTGTTAGCTATATTGCTTTATCACATGTGTTTTACTGTTGTTTTGGCGATTTTACCCTATATCCATTCTTCCTTATCAAGCTTACTCCTATTGACAATCCCATAAGGAGTTTTTTCATATTAAAATACCAATAATAGGTTTT
>DUTE01000296.1 GCA_012842235.1 Bacillota bacterium | reverse complement strand
GCCCTGCCCAACTTACGCCTTTATCAACGGATGATTAACTGGCTATTCTTCTTAGAACTAGCAGAAGGCTCAAGTTTGTTTACAGATGAGCTGAGGGAAGAGATTGAAGAGTATTTAGACAAACAATGGGTACTTCTTGAAAAAGAATATCATTCTCCTATTAACAACCATAAACTTCTCTCATTGTCATTTGTAGTATTGCATAGGCTTTATCATAATCGAGAATCAGAACTTGATTTTTGGTTGAAAGAACTAAAAGGCAGTTCAGAACTGTTATTTTACCACGATGGTGGTTTTGCTGAGCAAAGCATTAGCTATCATCGTTTGTCTCTTGAAAGTCTTATGTTAGTTGCTCAAGGCCTTAAAAATGCAGATTTACAAATACCTCTTTGGCTTAGTGAAACTATTAAAAATAGCTTAGTCTATTTTGATGCGATAACTCAACCCAATGCAAAACCACCTGTATTCGGTGATAATAGTGATGAAATATTAATAGTACGCGAGTGGCCTGAGGAGTTTTGGGATATGGAGTATCTCTACGCTTTTGCCCAAGGAATGGGAGCTTCATCAAGACCAGCAACGTCTGTGCCTCCTTCTATGTATTGGTTAATCGGCTTAGAAAAAGCTCAAGAACAAAAAGGACTGCCTTGTAAACCCTACAGACCAGAAACTGCTGTATTTAATAGAGTTGGTCACTTTGTATTGCGAAAGCCCAACAACTCATTTGTCTTTTTTAGGGCAGGAGAGTTTGGTTTATATGTACCTAATGCATCAAATCATCCTCACAGTCATTGTGACCAGTTGAGTCTTACCGCTTTTGTTGATGGTACCGAGATACTTACAGATCCAGGTACCTACCGTTACAACGAAAATGACTATGAACGCATGATTATGAAAGATGAAAGCTTTCACACAACAGTAAAAGTCGATGGAAGACCTCAAGCTGAATATTGGAGCTCATTTGCTTATAGAAATGCACTAAATGCCACAGGCGGGCTTAAAGAGGGAAAATTATATGGGACAATGTCTAGAGATGGCTGGCAACTAGATCGGGAGATTACCTTAAAAGAAAAAGAACTCGTTATTACTGATCTTTTTAAAGGTGAAGGTACTGTTGAGTGGTTTTTTGCCCTAAGTCCTTATGTGTCACCGATAAAAGTAGAACCGAGTGAAGTTCTGTTAAAAGAGATCGGCACATTAAGACTAATTAAGCTTTCTATCTCTGAACCTGTAGTATGTCAAGTTCTTCCTGGATATGCCTCTTACCAGTATAATAGGCCTCATCCAAGTCAAAGACTCTATCTATCGTTAGAGATAAAAGCAGAAAAGAAAATGGAATTTGTTTTTCATGCTTTAGGAAAAGAATCTTCTGAGGCAAAATATCGCTAAGAGAATAAAAAACGAAAGGTAGCTTTGTCGAAAGACATAGCTACCTCTTTTTAATGATGAATAATCGGATTTTAGATGTAATTTTGGCACATATACATATCTAGAAATCTGTCTATAGATAAAGGTATAAGAGTTAAAAAGGTGAAGGTAATGTAACAGAGTTATACGTTTTTTGGAATAGTTTTTTAAAAATAGGATATTTTAGCAAAGAGTGCTACAGATAGTTACTAAATACGTACAATGGACGTTATCGATAGATCTAGAGAAGATGTGAGTAAAAATAAATTTTAAGAATTAAGAGGTGAATTTGCACAAAAGATGCATGAACAAGATGAAAAAATGGTTTTAT
>DUTE01000295.1 GCA_012842235.1 Bacillota bacterium | reverse complement strand
GTTGGTTAATAGTTGACATTTAGATAGTATTTAAGTTATAAATGGGTGGCAACGAAACGGGATTCTTTTTTCGAAAGCAAAAACAAAAGAATTACGGCATTTAATGGCAATAGAGAGAACATTGTTGAAAATATGCGAATTCTTTTGTCTTTGCTTTCGAAAAAAGAATCCCGTTTCGTTGCCACCCATTTATAACCTAAATACTATCTAAATGTCAACTATTAACCAACATAGTAGATATATAACTTATAGTTCAATTTCGGCACCAAAAAATGATTCTGAGTAAATCGGTTCACTCTTTAGTCCAAACGAATCAACAGCCACAACTTTTATCAAATATTCTCTACTAGGTTCTAGCAAGGCAAAGATCACCTTGAAGGAGAGAATATCTAACTTCTGTGCATATCTTTGCTTCATCTGTTTAGGATCGGGAGTTCTGTAGAAATCAGAATAGACTATTGTGTGGTGATAACCAGCAGGATAACCTGTGTCTTTTTCAAGCAAATGAATCTCATAATAGTAAACTAAATCATCATCATCTGCAGCTTCAAATTCAATAGAAATATTCCTGGCAGTTACTTCCTTTACCTCGACAACCGCGTCTTTGGAAAAATATGGTGGTTTATTGCCTTTTGCCATTGCTTCGTAAGTATATACCTCAAGATGAGAGTTGTCTTTTTTAGGAGCTGGTACAATCCACGGCTCTTTAATCACTGCTTTATTAAAAAAATCCATTCTTGTGATTCTTACATTGTTGTTTTTATCAACTTCAAGATAGAGACCTTGTGAAAATTTATGACAATCATCTGGCTCCATACCACCACTTGAGTTAATTGTGGAAACTCCATTAATTTTGCCTTCAAGAGAACAGTAATATGTTCCCCCTGTACCTAAAGCAGTATAATTTTTCTGGTTTATATTGCGCTCATCATTTAAGGGAAAGTGAAGATGACCACCAAAAGTTATCACCTGAGGATAGTTTTTTAATAGATCATTGATATTATATGAAGCCCAATAAGAACCCTCTTTACTACCATAGACAGTGCCATATATTACAGGATGAGTAGCAACAAAGATTGGCTTTGCTGGATCATCTGCCACAGCTTTATCTAATTCCACTTTAAGCCACTCTAAATCTTCAGAAGCATGATGACAACCGCCGTTATAGATTTTACAGTTAACTGCAATAAAATGGTAACCATTAACAACGATGTGATGATTGCCATTTTTTATTTCTTCTTCTGTAGCACCTTTGTAAGCATAATCCCCTAGTCCTTCTTTAAAGACTTCACCGTTAAAAGGTTTTTTATCAAAGGCTATATCATGATTTCCCAAAGCAAAGATAAATTCTGTGCCTTTTTTGTCTACGCCTACCTTGTCTAAAGAACGTTTTACAGCTTTTACCTCAGTAAGAGAACCGCCATCTGTTAGATCGCCAGCAACAAGTATTGCATCAAGTTTGTTCTTTCCTGCTTTTTGATAAAGTTGTCTTAGACTCTCTTCAAATTTTGCCTGTCCGGCCATGAGATGAGTATCTGAAATAGCTCCGAATCTTAGCACTATATGCTCTTCATCAAACTCTAAGTCAGCTACTTCTGCAAAAGCTACCACACTAGACATTAAAAACCCCATTAAAGCCAATATTAGGGTTAGTCTAATACCTCTTTTCTGCCAACAAACCATTTAAAATCGCCTCTTTCGATAATTTCTTAGAAAGAATAACTCAATAGAAATCGTTTTCTTGAGTTTCAAAAAAATTGTCAGGTAAAATTAAGCCTTAATCCTTTCCTTTATGCTTTATCTTTCAATATCTACCCTGTAAATCCTTGCTGTTTTAACCATTTTCATTTGCAAAAAAAACATGCAGTTACATAGCTGTGGGTAAATAATTTAAAACTTCTAAACAACTACTTAAAAAGAGGCTGAAAAAACAGCCTCTTTTTTCTTAGCATAACAGTTATAATTCTTAGATATCTCACAATTCATAAATACCAAGAACATTTTGGGGGATTACCTCTTTTGCCATCTTTACTAGACTTAGATGGTGTGAAAAGAAAATAACCTGAGTTTGTGTAGATAGTTCTGTCAAAACCTTTAGGGTTTCTTTAGAACGCTCGTCATCAAAGTTCACAAGAATATCATCAACAATAAAAGGGATAGGCTCTATCTCTGTTAAATATTTTTCGATGCTTGCAAGTCTTAATGCAAGATATAGTTGATCTTTTGTCCCATCACTCATCCCATTGATATCGACTGTATTTCCATCTTGACGCACCCCAACTAATATGGCTTTATCTTGTCTATCATAATCGATTTTAAGATGAGAAAAAGCCCCTAATGTTAACCTTGAGAAAACCTCACCGGCTCTTTTGATAACAGGATCCTGATTTTCTTCTGTGTATCTTTCAACTGCTAGACGCAATACCGAAGCTGCTAACCGATAACGGATATAGTTAGATGTTTCTTTTTCGAGCTGCGAAAGAATACTCTGTGCTTCTTCTTCAGCTTCTAAAGCCAATGTGGAGTTTCCTGTAACCTTGTCTTCATATTCTTTCCGAGTTGCACCATAACTTTGTTCCAAAGCTGAACGCTGAGAGTCAATCTCTTGAAACTGCTTCTTCTTTTCTTCAATTTCTCCCTGCAGAGAGTCAGGGTCAACTCCCTGGGCTTCTTGGATAATCTCCTCTAAAAGCAAACCTCCGCCATGTTCAAGCAGTTGTACATCGATATCTGTAATATCCTTTTTCAGGTTAACAAACTCTGCTGATCTCTCTTCAGCTTTTTTCAGTGATTCAACATCCTGACAAGATGCACATTCCATTAAATATTGAAGTTTGTCTTGAGCCCCAAGTAAAAGTGCCTCTGCATCCTTAATAGACTCTTTTTCTTCTCTAATCTGTTTATCTATCTGAACAATGGTTGCCAAATCTTCATTAGCTTTTTGGGCTATCTCATTTAACCTAGAAACGATACTAGCGTGACTTTGGTCGGAGAAATCGAAAGAAAGTCTTGCTACAAGTTCTTCGACTTCTAAATCGAATTTCTCAAGATACTCTTGCCTCTGCTGGAGAATAATTTTATTTTGCTTTAACTCATCAAGTTTTTCAAAAAGCCTATCTAGTTTTTGAAAGAAAATAGTGGCAACTTTTGGTGTAGTATCTGCTAGAAGATAGAACTGACCCATGGAAAAACTCCACTTATCCAACCACTGTTCCATTTCATCCTGACACTTTTTACTTGTCTTTTGTGCCGTATCTAATTTGCTTCGAAATTCTTGTGAGGCCATTTCTATTTCGTCCAAGATAACAAACTTTTTTTGTATAGCAGATAAAATATTTTCGGCAACCTCACAAGAATTTCGAAGCAAATTAGATACGGCACAAAAGACAAGTAAAAAGTGTCAGGATGAAATGGAACAGTG
>DUTE01000028.1 GCA_012842235.1 Bacillota bacterium | reverse complement strand
TATACTAAAATCTGAGTTAAGCTCATATATAAGAGGTATTCCAGTTGGGATATTTACCTTTAGTATATCTTTGTTATTAATTTTCTCTAAATGTTTTACAAGAGATCTAAGACTGTTACCATGGGCCACAATAAGAACATCATCACCTTTTTTAATTTGTGGAGCAATTTCTTCAAGCCAATAAGGAAGCATCCTTTCATAGGTACTCTTTAGTGTTTCTGTTAAGGGAATTACTTCTCTATTAAGATCTTGATACTTCTTTTCATTACCTGCATGCCTCGGATCGGTTAGAGAAAGTTTAGGTGGTGCAATATCATAGCTTCTTCGCCAAATTAAAACCTGCTCTTCACTATATTGTTGTGCTGTTTCTGCCTTATTTAATCCCTGCAACCCTCCATAATGTCTTTCATTTAAACGCCAACTTTTATGGACAGGAATCCAGAGAAGATCCATCTCTTCTAAGATAAAATACAAGGTTTTAATTGCTCTTTTCAAAAGCGAAGTATATGCCCTATCAAAGGTTATGCCCGCTTCTTTTAAAGACAATCCGGCTTTTTTAGCTTCTTCTATGCCTTTTTCTGTCAGATCAACATCTGTCCAACCTGTAAATCTATTATCTCTGTTCCACTCACTTTCACCATGTCTTACTAACACCAGCCTATACATCTATTTCACCATCCTTGTGAAATATCTCTACTCAGAAAGTTTGTAAAGCTTTATAGACATTAATTTTTTTGATCTTAACTTTGGGCTCTAAACCTTTAATAAATCTTATTCTATTCTTACCACCTAAAGATAAGTTCTAATCATAAATTAGTATGTTTATAAAATAAAAGGAGTCTCTGTTCTTAAGCAGAGACTCCTCTAAATTACTCTATTTCTTCTTTAGAAAATACCGCTCGAAAACTTAGGATAGCGTTTTCCTTCTTTAATTCTTTACCGTCGTAATCTAATAATGGCTTAGGTGGATCTTGCTTTGATGTTAATTCTGAAACTAACCACATTATGACAAAGCTAGAGACAACTGCAGGAAGTAAAGCTATCTCCGATGTATCCCAAAAAGAAGCTTCATTTACCTTAGCTAGTAAAACTGATAAAAAGACCCATATACCCATTCCGCCATACATACCGGCTATAGCACCAGTATTGTTAGTTTTATTGCTAAATAACCCTAAAGTAATCATTGGAAATGCAGCTATTGCTAAGAGTGCATCAGAAAAAACATGCACCCTAAAGATCTCCTGAAATGTTAAAGCTAAGATAACTGATAATACTCCACCTACTGTTACACTTAGTTTAGTCCATTTCAAGATTTCTTTATCTGTTGCTTCAGGATTAATAATGCGGTAGATATTATTGCCCACAATAGATGCTGCAGCCAAAAGACCACTATCTGCACTACTCATTACAGCTGCTGCCATGGAAACGGCAATAAAAACTGCAACAACAGGAGAAAAGTAATTTGTCAAAAGCCAAGGTCCTATGCTTTGAATTTCCACATCTGTTAAATGAGGATTTAATTGGTAAGCGGCAATTCCTAAAATGTAAGGAATTATACCTAAAATTAGGTAGGCTATTCCTGCGGCAAAGCTTGCCCAAACAATGGTTTTTATAGTCTTCCCAGATAGTGCCCTTTCCCAGTAGTCCTGGGCTGCAACTTGAGCTCCTAGACCGGTAAAACTTGCAGAAAACAAGTAAGCCCATGCCATAATGCCTGTCCAACCATAAAAACCATTTTCATTAGGAAGCTGCTGCTAGGGAAACTTCAACTC
>DUTE01000294.1 GCA_012842235.1 Bacillota bacterium | reverse complement strand
TATATAGCTAGTGATTTTCATCTTCTTCCAGCACCTTCTGTAGTGTTACTCGACTATAAAAAGGGAGATAAGGTGCGTTCTTGGAAATTTGAGTCTTTTTCTCTTTCTAGGGATAAAGTCGACCTAGGATTAAGCACACCTCTAAGCGAAGTAGTTGATGAAGAAAAAATAGTAAAACCCCTAAGTTTAAGAACGCGAAGACCTGGAGATGTTTTTTATCCCTTAGGCAGTAGTGGCCCTAAAAAACTTAAAGAGTTTTTTATTGATCAAAAAATACCACGTAGAATAAGAGATCATATACCACTTTTGGTAGATGGGAAAGATCGAATTATTTGGATAGTTGGTTTTCGTATCAGTGAGTCTTTTAAAGTTGACGAAAATACTAAACAATGTTTGGTATTGCGTATTGTCCAAAGTTGTCAGGCAAGGTAGCCCTGTGCTATAATAACTCTGAATAAATGTCAAGGCAGAGTAAATAAAAATTTTGGGCTGCCTCCGAGAGGAGGGCATTTAGTGAATAGGATTCTTAGAAGCTTAGTTATTTATGTTTTAATTGCTATTCTTATGATTTCTGCAGTTGCCGGTTTGGCAACAAAGACTGAAAAATTTCAAGAACTAACCTATTCAGATCTTATTAATAAGATTGAGAGTGGGACAATACGTAAGGTCAAGTTCATAGGGCAGTCATATGCCCAAGGCACCTATATTGAAAATGGTAAAGAGATGAACTTCGAAACCATCCTGCTACCTGGGAGTTCAGCGGAGTTATTGGACAAGCTGACTAGCAAAGGGGTAGAGGTTAGGATAGAACAAGAGCAAACTGCTCCATGGTGGCTTGGCTTTTTGCCTAATGTTTTTCTGATCTTGCTTATGGTTGTATTGTGGGTATTATTTTTCAACCAACTACAAGGTGGAGGCAATAAAACTCTATCTTTTGGTAAAAGCAGAGCCAAGATGCACACCGAATCTTCTGTGAAGGTTACTTTTGAGGATGTAGCTGGTGTGGACGAAGCAAAACAAGAACTTGCTGAAGTAGTAGATTTCTTGAAAAACCCCAAACGTTATGCAAGCATGGGCGCAAAGATCCCTAAAGGTGTTTTGCTTGTAGGTCCTCCTGGTACAGGTAAGACTTTACTAGGTCGTGCTGTTGCCGGTGAAGCAGGAGTACCATTTTTCAGTATTAGTGGTTCAGATTTTGTGGAGATGTTTGTTGGTGTAGGTGCATCTAGAGTTAGAGATATGTTTGAAACAGCCAAAAGGCATGCCCCTTGCATAGTCTTTATCGACGAAATTGATGCAGTAGGGCGCCAAAGAGGTGCAGGTCTTGGTGGAGGTCACGATGAACGTGAACAGACACTAAACCAGTTGCTTGTAGAGATGGATGGCTTTGAAGCAAATGCAGGGATTATTGTTTTAGCGGCTACTAACCGTCCTGATGTTTTAGATCCTGCTCTTTTAAGGCCAGGTCGTTTTGATCGACAGGTTGTTGTTGATCGACCCGATGTTAAAGGAAGAGAAGAGATATTAGAGATCTATATGAAGAACAAGCCTATTGGTGAAGATGTTGACGCCCAGACTCTTGCCAAAATGACACCTGGATTTACAGGTGCTGATTTGGAGAATCTTATGAATGAGTCTGCAATTTTGGCTACGCGTAAGAATAAAAGAGTGATTAACAGGGAAGAAGTTGAAGAAGCTGTTGATCGCGTTACTATGGGACCACCAAAAGCAAGAAAGATTATGTCTGATAAAGATCGCAACATTTTTGCCTATCACGAAGCCGGTCATGCTTTAGTAGGTTGGTTGCTTCCTGATGCAGATCCCATTCACAAGGTTACTATTGTGGGTCGAGGTCTTGCAGGTGGCTATACTATGATGTTGCCTGAAGAAGATAGGCATACAATGACAAAAAACGATCTTCTAAATCTTATTACCTATGGATTAGGTGGTAGAGTTGCAGAAGAGGTTGTTTTTGGTGATGTAAGTACAGGTGCCCAAAACGATTTAGAAAGAACAAGCAAAATTGCCCGTCGTATGGTTACTGAATGGGGTATGAGTGAAGAACTTGGGCCAATTGTTTATGGCAAAGATGAACAACAAGTATTTCTTGGCCGAGATATTAGTCATTCACGCAATTATTCAGAGAAAGTGGCTGGCTTAATTGATGCTGAGATAAGAAAAGTTGTTGAGGACTGTTACTTACACGCTAAAGAGCTTATTAAAGAGAATAGAGACACATTAGATAGAATGGTTGAGGCCTTACTAGATAGAGAAACGTTATCTCGTGAAGAGATCGATCTTATTTGTGAAGGAAAAAGCCTTGCTGATCTAAAAGAACTAGATAAATCTAAAGAAGAAGAAGAAAAAAAAGAAAAGGAGAAAAAATCCAAAGAAGCAAAGGCTGACGTAGCTGATGTCCAAATCCAAAAAGATAAGAATAATGTTGTAGAAGTGCAAGCTCAAGCTGTTGACGAAAAGGAAACACAATCTGCAACAGTTACTGAGGATACAAGCAGTAAGCCGAAAGAAGAATTAGATGAAGAGTAAAACTGTAGGCTTGTGCTGCAAATTAGCTGTGGGAGGTGAACTCCCCTCAAAAAAAGGGGCGGTAGAATGGCTGATAGATATCGTTTAAATAATATGATTTTTTATGGCTACCACGGGATTTTTGCAGCAGAGAAAGAAATTGGGCAGATAGTTGAAGTAGATGTAGAATTAGTTTCTGATCTTGCACCCAATGCTAGAAACGATGATCCTGACTTGGGTTTTAATCCTGTCGACATCTACACAATTTGTAAGGATATTGTGGAAGGCCGAGACTTCAACCTCATTGAAGCCGTGGCAGAAACCATCGCAGGGCAATTGATTGATGCCTATGATGTAGAAGAGGTAGTTGTTAGAGTACGCAAACCAGGTATTTCTGCCGGCGGTATAGTTGGAGCTCTAGAAGTAGAGATTTGTCGCCAACCACAGCGATAAAAAATGTTGCAGAAGAGCCGGAAAAGGTTCTTCTGCTTTTTTTCAATGACAATTTAGGTAGGTGAGAAAGAGATGACAGATTTAGATCTGAAACAGAAAATAGAAGATCTAAAGAAGCAGAAAAAGGCTATTGTATTAGCTCATTACTACCAAAATAAAGAGATCCAGGAAATTGCTGATTTTGTGGGAGATTCGCTGGATATGGCTAAACAAGCTAAACAATCTGAAGCTGAAATGATTGTTGTCTGCGGTGTTACTTTTATGGCTGAAACAGCAAAAATTCTTAATCCAGATAAGAAAATTCTTATACCAGTGGAAAATGCTGGTTGTTCTTTAGCAAACTTTGGCTCTGAAGAAAATGTATTAATGATGAAAGAAAAATATCCTGAAGCTGGTTTTGTTTGTTATGTAAATTCCGCTGCAGAAGTAAAGGCACTTTGTGATATCTGTTGCACTTCCGCTAATGCTGTGGATGTTGTAAGAAGTCTAAAACAAAAACAGATTGTGATGCTACCTGATAAAAACTTAGCAGCATGGGTGCAAACCCAGGTTCCCGAAAAAGAGATTATCGCTTATGATGGCTATTGCCATTGTCATAATAGGGTAAAAAAAGAAGATGTATATAACTCGAAGAAGAGACATCCAGAAGCAATTGTTCTTGCCCATCCTGAGGTAAAAAAAGAAGTCTGGGAAATTGCAGACTTTGTTGGAAGCACTTCAGCTATTTTAAGGTATGTTGAGTTGTCTAATGAAAAAGAATTTATTATAGCTACTGAAGAGGGTATAATGTACCAGTTAAGAAAGAGACACCCTGAAAAAAGCTTTTATCTTTTAACCCCAGACCTTATTTGCCTTAGTATGAAAATGGTTCATCTAGATGAGCTTTACGAATCCCTAAAGGAAGAAAAGTATGAAATAATATTAGATGAGAGTCTGCAAGAAAAAGCAAAAAAACCCCTAATGCGTATGTTTACTCTTGCTTAGATCTCTATTTGCAGATTAAGGGGTGGGTTTCGAGTGCAAAGTGTGCCAGAAAACATCGAAGTAGTTGAATATTCTTATTTAGTTATAGGGGCAGGTTTAGCCGGTTTAAATGCAGCCTTAGAGTTAGCCGATGATGGCTCAGTCTTACTTGTCTGTAAAGAAGGTCTCTTAGATTCCAATACCTTTCACGCTCAGGGAGGCATTGCTGTTGTGCTATCCCGTGAAGATACCAAGGATCTTCATGTTAAAGATACATTGACTGCAGGTGCAGGACTTTGTCACTTAGATGCTGTCCGCATTCTCGTAGAAGAAGGGCCAACAAGGGTAAGAGAGTTGATTAATCGAGGTGTGTTTTTCGACCACGATGAGCAGGGACTCTCTTTAACTAGGGAAGGTGGCCATTCTCGACATCGGATTTTGCATGCTCACGGAGATGCAACCGGCAGAGAAATCGCCATGTGTCTTGGAGAAATTGTCTCTAAAAGAGAAGATATTAATATTTGGACCAATACTGAACTGTTAGAGATAGTACTCGATGAAGATGGTATTGCTAAGGGTGCTCTTTTTTATTGTAAAGAGATGAAAAAGCCCATCGTAGTTCAGTCGAAGGCTGTGGTATTGGCAACAGGTGGTGCAGGTCAGCTATATTTTAATAGTACAAATCCTCAAGTTGCCTCAGGTGATGGAGTTGCTGCTGCATATAGAGCAGGGGCAAAACTTATGGATTTAGAGTTTTTTCAGTTCCACCCTACTGTCTTTTACAAAGAAGGATGGCCGAGGTTTTTGGTTTCAGAAGCAGTCCGTGGTGAGGGAGCTATCCTGGTTAATAAAAAAGGCGAGCGGTTTATGGAAGGGCGTCATCCCTTAGGAGAACTTGCTCCACGAGATGTTGTTGTACGTGGTATTCTTTTTGAACTAGAAAAATCGAAAGAAAAGGTTGTTTATTTAGATACATCGGTAATGAAAGTAAAACTCTCAGATAGATTCCCCAAGATATACCAGACGTTAAAGCAAGCAGGCCTAGACCCAGAAAATGAACTTATTCCTGTAGCACCTGCAGCCCATTATTTTATGGGAGGTATTCTTACAGACGGTTATGGAGAAAGTTCTGTTCCTAATCTCTATGCCTGCGGGGAAGTTGCTTGCACAGGTGTTCATGGAGCTAACCGCTTAGCAAGTAATTCCCTATTAGAAGCGGCTGTTTTTTCTCACAGAGCAGCACAGAAAATTATTCATAGTACAAAAAAAGCAGGGGCAGGACGATTTATCTCCTCAGCCCTTGATAGAGTGGAAGTACTGCCAAAAGGAAGAGATATTCATTTTAAAGCTGTATTTGAATCTTCTTGCTCAACAATCCGCCATAAAGAAGCCCTTGTTGAGATTATCGGTATGTTAGAAAATGAGTTAGATTATTATCATGGTGTGCCAGGTATATATGGAGATCTATATACCCAGCGCCATATAAATATGTGCAATTTGAGACGCCTAATTGCCAAAGCTGCACTACAAAGAGAAGAAAGTCGAGGAGCTCATTTTCGACTTGATTTCCCTAACACTAGTGAAAAATGGCGCATAAATCAGATTGTTTTTAATCGTGAAGGAGAGGAAATCTGGGCATGGAACTCAACTGGTTTATCGTAGATGAAACAATAAAGCGCTCTTTAAATGAGGATTTGGGCAGAGGGGATATTACAACAGATAGCATTGTTCCAGTTGGTACCCAAGCATTTGGCCATTTTATTGCTAAAGAGGCTGGGGTTGTTGCTGGAATAACAGTAGCTGCTCGGACATTTCAACTTCTTTCCCCTGATATTCAGATGCGCCTTCGTTATAAAGATGGTGAGAAGGTTGTAGCTGGTGAGTTGATCGCCGAGATCGAAGGTCCTGCAAGACCAATTTTGTGGGGCGAGAGGGTAGCACTTAATTTTTTGCAAAGAATGAGTGGTATTGCCACCTTAACTGCAGAGATGGTCTCGAAAGTACAAAAATATGGCGTGGAGATTATCGATACTCGAAAGACTACACCTGGACTAAGGCTTTTAGAGAAGTACGCTGTAAGGCAAGGTGGCGGGGTCAATCATCGCATGGGTTTAGATGATGCTGTTTTAATAAAGGATAATCATATTGCTGTAGCAGGCGGTATCATACCTGCAATTAAGGTGGTTAGAGCAAACGCTTCTCATATGGTCAAAATAGAAGTAGAAGTGGAAAATGAAAAAGAAGTTCTTGAAGCATTAGAAGCTGGTGCTGATGTTATCATGCTTGATAATATGGATCCCGAAGAAATGGCTAAGATGGTTAAGTTAATTGACAAAAAAGCAGTTGTTGAGGCTAGTGGTAATGTAAATCTCAATACTGTTGAAGCTATTGCTAAAACTGGTGTAGATGTAATATCTGTAGGTGCCTTGACACATTCTGTAACTTCGCTTGATATAAGTTTAGATCTTTTTCATAGGTAGAGATGGGAGGCAAACAAAATGGGATATGTCCTTGCAGTTGATGGCGGGCAAAGCACTACACTGAGCGTGATTGCCAAAACTGATGGCACTGTATTGGGTGCTGGTTTAGGAGGCCCTGCCAATCATTTGCATCAAGAAGGTGCCAAAGAACGTTGTAAAAAGTCGATGCGCGATTCTTTGAATGGGGCTTTAAGAGAGGCTAACCTTGGAAAAATAAAGTTCGAACATGTGGTTTTAGGTATGACTGGCGCATCAGAACTTATGAAGACTCTTATTTGGGAAGTTCTCAGGGAGTATGTAGATGAAGAAAATTTCCAGTTTGAACACGACTCTGTTACAGCTTGGGCAGGGGGTACTGGTGGCAAGCCAGGTGTTGTAGTCATAGGTGGTACAGGTTCTGTAGCCTTAGCAGTAGATGGTTTTGATAACAGAGCACGTGTTGGTGGCTGGGGTTATTATATGGGAGATGAGGGCAGTGCCTATCAGATAGCCTTACAAGGTTTATCTGCTGCAACTAAAAGTTATGATGGACGAGCTCCAAAGACAGTACTTATAGAAGCACTGATAGATTATTTTAATGTAAAAGATCTTTGGGACGTTCATAAACAAGTCTATTCATCAGAGATGGATAGAGCAGATTTAGCTAAACTTTCTAAGCTAGTAGGTAATGGTGCCAATGCTGGAGATAAGGCTTGCCTTGAAATAATGAGTTCAGCCGCACATGAATTGGCTCTTTTGGTAATTGCTGCAGCAAATAAAGTCGATTTTAAAGGCCAAACCCCTATAATTTCAACAGCAGGAGGCGTGTGGAAAGCGGGTGCTCCTATTTGGGAACCATTTAAAAAAGAAGTACTAGAAGCAATTCCCAATGCTAAGGTAGTAAAGCCTGTTTATCCACCTTCAATTGGTGCTTTAGTTTTAGCACTAAAAGGTGCTAGAGTTGAGCTTAATGATGAAGTTTTAGCTAACATCGAAAAAACACGTGCGATTATCGAAAGAAAGAAATAAGTGGTATTAAAGAGAGGGGAACAATCAATGAGTGTAATGGAGCAACTAAAAGGTGGATTAATCGTATCTTGTCAGGCAAAAGAAGGAAGCCCATTTCGTCATCCAATGATTATGGCGGCTATGGCCAAAGCTGCTAAGATGAGTGGGGCTGTAGGTATTAGAGCAAACGGGGCAGAAGATATTAAAGCTATCCGTGAGGTTGTTGATCTACCGATTATTGGTATATTGAAAAAAGATTACCCAAATTGTGATGTCTATATCACGCCGACATTTGCAGACGCAAAAATAGTTGCTGAAGCAGGGGCTAATATCATAGCAATAGATGCTACTCCAAGAAAAAGGCCAAACGGAGAGAGTTTAGAAGAACTAATTAAGAGAATTCATAAGGAACTCAAACTTCCTGTTATGGCAGATTGCTCAACTGCTGAAGAAGGTCTAGAAGCTGCAAAGCTTGGCGCAGATATAGTTGCTACAACTATGTCTGGTTACACTCCATACTCAAAACATACCTTAGGTAAAGGGCCTGATATAGAGATGTTAAAGACTCTTGTTAAAAAGGCCGGTGTACCTGTTATTGCAGAAGGTCGTTTTAATGAACCCCATAACGTAGAAGAGGCACTAGAAGCAGGTGCCCTAGCAGTGGTGGTTGGTACAGCTCTTACAGCTCCAGAGTGGAGAATGCAAC
>DUTE01000293.1 GCA_012842235.1 Bacillota bacterium | reverse complement strand
TCTTGATAAAAGATATCCCAGGGACTCAGTACAAACTATTCCTCAATCGGGGAGGGTTAGCCAGTTTTGGTTATTGGAATCAAGAAAAAGAATTGTTTATTGAAAAAGGCTCGTTATAAAGAAGTGGCTATTATAACGAGCGGTATTGGCCTCTATTAAACGGACGGATTTTTAGTTCTACAGGGTATGTATTATGGTTGTCATCTAAATGGCGTTCGTTTGCTCCTCGTGGGCCAAAGCTAATAGATGAACAAGAACGAGTTACTTCATTTGCAGTCAATGACTCATTGGTCATATACGTCAAAGAAAACCCGAGAAATGCCCAGCTAGTGCTAGCTAATGAAGGTGATCTACAAACATTAAAATCGTGGGATTTGCCTCTAATTCTTCAAAGTGATAATAGTTTTGCTCCTGTTTCTTTTGGAGATTGCGCTCTACTAAAAGATAGACCTTGTGTGTTTGCAGCTTTTCCAGAGAATCAGTGGGTACTACTATTTTATTAATTAGGGGAGGCAAAGGAGCATGAAGAAAAAACAGATCATTTTTCTCGTTTTTTTAAGCATCTTTATGCTAGCAGGATGTAGTCCCAAAAAATCTTATGATAATTGCTTTGAGGTAGATATTGTAATTGATCTTTCGCCAATTGCAAACGATGCCTATGATAGTGCATTACTTGAGTTAAGAAATAGTAAGCAAAAGATTATTAAAAAATTGGATTTAGACAAAAGCATTGGAAAACTATCTCAGCTACGTCTTGAAGAAGGCTTATATAGCATGGTTGTTTCTTTGTTCAAAGATGAGACACTTGTGGCTAGGCTACCGATAAAAGAACAGATGCAGATATCTCCGAAATTTATTGTAAAGCCGATCTTTACACTGACAATAGATGATGATGAGCAAAAACTATTTCCTGTTGTAAAAGCTGATCATTTTGCCAAAACAAATAGCCCTGTAGTTTTAGACGGCAGCTTAAGTTTTGCACAAGGCTCTTTTTTCTCAAGATGGATCATAAAGAGTAAACCTTATAACAGCAAAATAGCTACACAAATCAGTGAGGAGATAGTAACGAGTGTAGTCTTTGACTACCCAGGGACCTATGAATTAGCTCTTGTTCTTGAAGATGGTGCTAATTCAGAGTCCTTGTCATTTACAATAGAAGTCGCTGATTCATGGCTTTTTTTTGCTGAACCTGTATTTAAGATAGCTTCCTGCAAGGACGGAAATATAGCTGTACTACACGGTGTTCCAGCAAAGCTAAGCGTGTTTGGAACTTTAGAAAATAGTGTTACCTTAGGTAGTGTAGCTAAAGGACTTGTTACTTCAAACTCAGGCAATTATTTAGCTGTTTGGGTCGATAATACAGTACGGATTTACTCCATGCCAGATCTTTACGAAATAGACAGTTTTGAATTACCTTATGTAGTAGGTTGTTATTTAGCTATTACTGATGCAGGTGTTTTTTATCTAATTGGTTTTGAAAATAACCAGTGTACAATATTTGCTTGGAGTTTAGATACTGGTTTAAAACGCAATCTATTTCGACAAGGTAGTCAGCGGTTGTTTACTAAGGGTGAAAAGGTTTATCTTGGCTTTTACCAATTTATGGAGTTATTTTTCAGCTGGCAAAATGAAGGAGAAGAAGCTGAGACGCAAACATTGTTGCAAAAAACTATATTGTGTATCAATGATAGATACGCTTTAGATGAAAACAAAACCCTTTATAAATTTAGGGCAGATGGCTCCCTCATTAGCGATTTTCAGTTTCCTATTAACGGATATGTTTCTCAAGCACTTTTTGCCGACTCGTTACTTATTTGGACAATACGCGACTACAGCTATAGCAGGGATAAGAGTATCTCAGTGTTTGATATTGAAGCAAAAAAACACCTACAGTCTTGGGAGATACCAAGGTTTCAAGTAGCTGATGATATTATAGCAAAGGATATTGCCATAATAAATGAGACTGTAGCTGTTGTCTATGAACCACCACTATAACCGAACCGCCTACTATTG
>DUTE01000292.1 GCA_012842235.1 Bacillota bacterium | reverse complement strand
TGTCAAGAAAGTTAAGCCTTTATTTTTGTACAAATTTTTATTTAGGATTAGGTCAAAAAAACAGCTCCTAAGGAGCTGTTTTTAATTTACAAATAAAGAAGGTTCTATCCCCAAACACATTTTGCTAACCATAACTTCTAAAGCTATATCAGGTCTAAAAAGGCCACGTTTAATACTCATATCTGCCTCAAGTGCTAGGAGAAACCAATCTTCAACTTTTTTAATAGGAAGCCTCGCAAGTGCTTCTTTGGCTTTTCTTACAGGAAACTCCTTAATACCCAATTCTCTACTAATATCATTTATTGAACCTTGTACTCCTGATACTTTATAGAGAGTACGTAGCTGCCAAAGAATTGCCCCTAATATAGCAAAGGGATCGTTACCTGAAGCAATTAATTCTTTAAGCGTAATAAGAGAAGCTTTCCAATTTGAAGCAATAAGATAATCGATAAGGGTAAAAACCTGATCTTCAAGTGCTGGCTCTATAAGAAGTTTAAGAACTTTCATATCAAGTTCATTTGGATAAAGACTAAGCTTTTCAAGCTCTTGATAACAGTTGGCAAGATCCTGGGGTAATGAATTTAAAAGATATTCCCTCTCTTCTCTACCTAGCTTAAACTTAGAGAGTGCGTCTTCAATTATTTTCCTTCTATCATAAGGTTTAGGTGGAGTACATGGTATAACCTCTGCTTGTTTCTTTAAGTTTTTAACCCATTTGCGATTGCCTTCTAAGGTTCTAGCTTTAAATATAACTCTTGTACTCTTTGGCACCTTTTCTATTATTTCAACTATACCCTCACCTTTTTTTGCATCTACCTTTTCTAGATCAAGAACAACTGCTCTTTGATCTGTAAAAAAAGATAGGCTAAATATGGCATTTCTTATTAATCCTAAATCGGTGTCAGCTACTGTTAGTTTGGAAACATCATCAAAACCCTCTAAAAGATCTGTTTCATTATGACTTAGAAGATATTCATCTTGCCCTAAAAGAAGAAAGACAGTTTTTTGAGTTTTTTTAGCCATCGAATCTCTCTGACACCTCCTAATTCTCTTTTTATTACATATTTGGTCTTAAACCTACCATTTTGCCAAGTGGCTATCTCTATTTTCTTTGGATAAAACCTAATTCTCACAGCACCTTCGTCTTTGGTTACACAAACTTTTCCTGCATATTTTTGCCACCCTTCAACAACATCAAGATGAGGTCTACCACTTTTTCCGCCCATAAAAACCGCCAAAGAGGCCTTTGTCCCTTTTACCCAATCCTCGACAAACGAATTAGGTGCTCCATGATGAGGAACTTTAACTATATCAACAGGTATAGTTGGTAGATTCTCTAAACCTTCTTTTTCACGATCACCTGTAAAAAGAACTCGCCAACCTAGAACCTCTACCAACTGCACTAAAGAATTGTCGTTAGGATCCCCATATTCCTTCCCCATATCAATTATTCTCACCTGTACACCAAAGGGGTATCTTTCATCCTCTGCTAACTGAATGTTGTATTTTTTAAATAAAGAATC
>DUTE01000291.1 GCA_012842235.1 Bacillota bacterium | reverse complement strand
TTTGATAGCGTCTAAACCCTTCTCCTAGCACTTCTGTAGCTTCACCAATAACCATAAAGGCTTTAGGATCAATTGAGCTTACTAAATCCTTAAGGCTAGATACCTCTGAACGGGAGCAAATCACATAGAGGATAGTCTTATCCTCTCCAGAGTACATACCTTTTCCATAAAAGCCAGTTACGCCCCTATCAAGTTGTTCTATAATAGCCTGAGAAATCTCATTGGGCTTATCAGATATAATATAGGCTGAGCGAGCATAATGCCAGCCTTCTTGCATAAGATCAAGAATTTTGGTAGAGATAAAAAGTGCTAAAGTGCTATACATAGCTAATTCTAAATTGAAGAAAAACCCAGCAATAGCAATAACAATTGCATCAATAATTAACAGTGTAGTTCCTACAGATAATCGCAGGTATTTGTGTATTAAGACTGCTGCTAAATCAGTTCCACCTGTTGTACCACCATTGTTAATTGCAAGTCCAAGCCCTACTCCCATAATTATACCACCATAAAGCGATGCTAAGAGTGGATCTTGTGTTAATGGTGAAAGATATTTTTGCAATATATCAACAATCACAGAAAGATAAACTGTAGCTACCAAAGTTCTTACACCAAAATTAAATCCTAATCTTTTAATACCTATAACAAACAAGGGAATATTTATAGCAAGCATTGTAAAGCCAACGCTTAAATCGGTCAAATGATATATTACAGTTGCTAAACCACTTACCCCACCTGGGGCAATCTTATTTGGTATTAAAAACAATACTAAACTTAAAGCTAGTATCGTTGTTCCCGCTAATACCCCTAACATACGGGTAACTTCTTTTCCTAGACGAGAGTTCAAATCTAGTCCCCTCCCCTTACGATACGCCACTTCTCAGCTATGACTAAGCCTACAAAACGGGGAAGCATAATACTTCTTTTTAGTCTTTTAGGCTCCTGGAGATAGCGGTATAGCCATTCCAATCCTCTTTTTTGCATCCATACAGGTGCTCGTTTTGTTGTCCCAGAAAGAACATCAAAGCTACCGCCAACACCCATTGCTACCCCACATTGGATCTGGTTTTTATTCGTATAAAGCCATCTCTCTTGTCTAGGAGCTCCCATACCAACAAACAAAAGATCTGGTTTGGCTTCATTTATTTGTTGAAGTGGCAAGTAATTGTCATCAAAATAGCCGTGGTGATATCCACAGATATTCAGTTTTGGTAGTTTTCTTTGTACATTGATCGCTGCTTTTTCAACTACATCTGGCTTTGCCCCTAAAAAATAGACGCTCCAGCCTTTTTTCTCTGCCTCTTTTAACAATAGTTGCATTAAATCTATTCCTGTTACTCTTGCCTTAAGGGGTTTCTTAAGAACTTTCGCAGCCCAAAGAATACTAGAGCCATCAGGAACAATTAGATCTGCGCTTTGAAGAATCTGCAAAAACTCATTGTCGTCATGGGCTTTTACTATTATCTCCGCATTTGGCGTAAAAACTAAAGCAGTACTTTTTTTGTCTACTAGATTACTGACAATCTCGACTGCATCACAGAAATCTACTGCATCAACGGGAATGCCAAGGAGTTCTTGCCTCAGTGTATTCTCTAAAAAGTTGCCAGGCTCTATCTGATCTACATATAAGGGTGTCTGCCTTTCCACTCCTGATCCACTCCTTTTTAGGAAGTTCTCCCGGAAGATGCCAAGCCAAACCGGTTTCTCGACATAACGCTCTGATTTTTGGATCATAGCTTATGCCTATAGCAGGGATCCCCATAGACACAGCAACTACAAGAGAATGAAGCCTCATACCCCATAAAAACTCTAAATCTGTTAAAAAGGCAAGATCTTTCAATTCTTTAACCCTTACAGTATGGGCATGAGGTAAAAGTTTTTCCACCTTTAAGCATAGATTTAGATCATCTTTATGAAAAGCAAGAAGACGAATCTCTCTTTCAAAAGTTTTAAGCCATGCTACACCTTTGTCGATCTCAAATCCATCTTTAATAGCAACACCAACCATATCCCCGTTATTTTTTAACGGATAGCCTGAATAACCAAAAGCCAAATCTGCTACTAAGTGAGCCTCAAGCCCTAAATCATTGGCTACTATCAAAGAGGCAAAATCACGTACAGTAAGGGGTAAGCCCTTTAGCATCGAAGAGACTGCATAATTTGCTATACTACCTCTAATGGGTCCAATGCCTTGGGACATAAGATATAGATCCATTCCCGCCTTTTGAGCCCTTTTTAGAGCCATAAGGTAATAGGCTAGCGAACGATGACTAGTGACGTTTTGTAAAATACTACCTCCACCAAGTAAGAAAATATCATGTTTTCCTGGATCTTTCCAAAATTGATTTCGCGAAATTGACTCTAGTCCATGAAGTTTTTCTGTATTTTGCGGATCTTCACTAACTACTACAAGATCATGTTCTGTTAAATTTTCTTTTATCGAAGCTAAAAGTAGCTCGTCACCAAAATTACCAAACCCATAGTAACCAAAGACAAGTATCTTAGCCATGACCTATCTTCCTTGAGGTGAGTTTAAGCAATAGATAAAGTAGTGTACCTATGAGTCCTCCTATTAAAAGTCCCCAAAAAGTACGTATCAAAGAAACCATAAAAGGGGTATGTGCATGGGAGAATGTATTAAGCACCGAAGTTACCCCTATTGAACCAATTGCTAATAAGTAAGGTAAATACCATATACTTGCACTAAAAGCCCCTAAAAACAAGGCCAAAAACAGTACTGGATGACCGATAAATGCCTCTTTAAGTCTTGGCCGAATTAGAAAAACTTTTTCTAGGTAGACTCTAAGATCTTCTTCTATTTGAGGCACAGGTAAACCCCAGTCATGTCCTGTGCGACCAATGTAGATAAAACCTATCAATATTACAAACACAAAAAGCAAAACATGGCTCCAGCGCAAAGGCCAAAAAAAGCCAAAAAATTTTTCTTTACTCTTTGTGGATCTGTATACGCTATCTTGGTGTAGGTTGGAGTAAAGAAAAATTTTTTGGCTTTTTTTGGCCTTTGCGCTGGAGCCATGTTTTGCTTTTTGTGTTTGTAATATTGATAGGTTTTAT
>DUTE01000290.1 GCA_012842235.1 Bacillota bacterium | reverse complement strand
TCATCAGAGGCCTATCATGGTATGTAAATGATAACTTCGACCCTATTACTAGTAACTTGTCTCAAGTGCTCCTCACTAGATCTATCTAGTATAAGTGGCTCTACAAGGCTTTTAGCTTCTACTTTTGGTTCAATTACCACTGGTATTGCTGATTCACTCGTTCTATCAATTGATGGTACCATACCAAAAGCAGGAAGAGATTCAGCAACAATACTCTTTGCCGATAAAAGACCACCTTCGGTAAAGGCAAAAAGTAAACTTGCTAAAATCCCTAATTGAGGTTCTTCTTCTCTTCCCAAGGAAACATGCATTTCGCGTATTCCTGGAAATGTGGTATTTAGGATTGTTTGCAAAAGAGGTGTGTCCAACACTAACATATTGGAAAAATAAGCTGCCAAAGAGAGGGCTAGACCAAAAAATAAAAGAGCTGCCACAATGGCAGCTGTCTCCAAAATCTGGCGCTGCCAGCGATGTTTGTAACGAATGTGCCAGATTATTAGAAATGATCGTCTAGTCATATACTCACTCCTAGGAATACTACTAAGCAGTAATATGCCTAAAAGTTTTTTATTATGTCAATTTAAATAAGTCTCAACCTCTTCTTCACCTATTCCTTTATGGAAAGCTGCGTTGAAACCACCAGCTAAAACAGAAGCTATATCACCTACAAGACTATCGATCTGTCTTGGCGTAACAAAGAGACTGCCAAAATACCTTGAGAGAATATCCCTAACAATTCTTGGCTTATCAATTCCTCCCCTGCCAACCCTACCTGTATCATAACCACGACCGGCCATATAATCGACAGCATTTTCCACTAAAGTTATAGCATCTACTACTAAAGGAACTCCTACAGCAATAACTGGCACCCCTAAACTTTCTTGATTAAGAGCCGCTCTCACATTGCCAACACCACTGCCGGGGTTTATACCTGAATTGGCAATTTGGATAGTTATACCTAGGCGTTCTATAGAATTAGTAGCTAAAGCATCGATTGCTAAAACCATTTGGGGATTATGTTCTTTAACCAAAGCTCTTACTATCTCTAAAGTTTCCATACCAGTAGTTCCCAAAACACCTGGTGCTAATGCCATAATCGGTCTAAGTCTACCACTTAGCTCAGGGGGCACAAAGTTTTTTAAATGTCTAGTCACAAGAATTTTTTCCACAACCAATGGTCCTAGTGAGTCAGGTGTCACTTCTCGATTACCTAGTCCAATTACTAATATAGGTGCATCAATTTGCAAATTAGAAATGTATTTTTCAATCTCTTTGGCTAATATTTGGGAAACCTCTTTTTGTTTTTTCTTTTCTCTAAGACCAAGGCTTGCAGATTCTATGGTCACATAGGTGCCTAATGGTTTTTGCATTTTACGTGCTGCTTCTTCAGTTTGGACCTCTAGTTTTATTACTCGTCCAACTGGGTTTTCTTCGATACTTTCAGCCACACCACTTAAAGCTCTAGCCCTTCCCCTTAAAGCTTCATGGATATCTAGAGCCATGTCAGTTCGCCAACTAATTTGATTGTCCATAGCTTTTCTCACATCCTTGATAATTGCTCTTACCTAGTGTGTCCTCTCTATTGTGTAGTAATACAAAGCTAAAACCAGCTATTTCTAAGAGGTTTTTATAACAACAGAGAGAAGAAAGAGTGTTGGATGAAAGGAGACCTAGAGTCAATGTTCGATATTCATGCACATGTTTTGCCTAATATATTACATGATGATGGCCCGAAACATTTAGAAAAAAGCTTGGAAATGATTGAAAGAGCTAGAAAAGATGGTGTAAGTGCCATTGTTGCTACACCACACATGATGATACCTGTAGAAAACAGAAAGGAAGAGATAAAAAAAGCAATTCAATCTCTTGGCGAGTTACCTATTCCCATCTATATAGGTAGTGAGATCTTTGCTGATGATATCGTGCTTGCCAATGATAATAGCCTCATTCCTCTAGGTGATAGCAATTATCTTCTTATTGAATTTCCCCGTGCCGAGCTACCTCAACATGTAGATGAAATTTTCTTTGTTCTACAAACTAAAGGTTTTGAATGTATCTTTGCTCACCCAGAAAGAAATGGTTCTATTATTAATGATCCTAATCTCTTAGTTGAACTTATTAGAAAAGGTGTGCTCTGTCAGGTAAATGCCGGAAGCATCCTTGGTAGTTATGGAAAAACTTGCCAAAAAACTGCTCAGATTCTATTAGAACACAACATGGTTCATTTTATTGCAAGCGATATGCACTCACCTAATCGTCTTTACTATTCTTTGAAAGAAGCGGTTGCTCAAGCCCAAGAATACACAGATTCCGCTAGCGATATGGTCTTAAAAAACCCGCAAACTATCTTAAACAACGGTTTTTTGGAAGTTTCTGAGCCAAAACAGTATAAAAAAAGAGGTTTTTGGTTTTTTGGCAGAAGATAAATTGAAACTGCTAAAACAAAATTCAACTCCAAAACAAGGATTACTAAAACCTCTAAGGCTTTTGAGTAGAACTTGAATGTTGTTTATATAAATAATAAATTATATTTTTTATATCATTCTCTAATACAAATAGAGACCAGATCAAGCTAGTTAATCTTGTATTAACTTTCCAAAAATGCTATACTTAGTTGTAACTGTCTTTTAGGGAGGTGAAAGAATGGCTAATATTAAATCGTCAAAGAAGCGCATTCTTGTCTCGGAGCGCAATTTTAATCGGAATCGTGCGATACGCTCTTCCATGCGCTCATCTATAAAGAAATTCCAGCTTGCTGTAGCTGAAGGTAATAAAGAAGAGGCTCAAAAACTCCTCTCTAATGCTTTTAGTTCTATTGATAAAGCTGCTAAAAAAGGTGTAATTCACAGAAATCAAGCTAACAGACGTAAAGCAAGACTCCATAAAAGTCTCTCTACTATGTAATTTTTTGACCGATCTAGTGATCGGTCTTTTTTTTGTCAAGAAAGTTAAGCCTTTATTTTTGTACAAATTTTTATTTAG
>DUTE01000002.1 GCA_012842235.1 Bacillota bacterium | reverse complement strand
AGCTTATAATCTTAATGCATCTGGTGTACCTGATTGACCAAAACAATCTTCTATACCAACAAAACTCATAGGCACAGGTGATTTCTGAGCAACTATCTCTGCAACAGCTCCACCAAGACCACCTACTATCGAGTGTTCTTCTGCTGTAACAATAGCCCCTGTTTTAGCAGCCTCTAATATAGCCTCTTGGTCAATTGGCTTAATTGTTGCCATATCCCATACCTGAACATCTATGCCTTCTTTTTTAAGACTTAAAGCTGCCTCTTTTGCCTCGGCTACCATTATACCTGTAGCAATTATCGCAGCATCTTTGCCCTCACAGAGTTTGTGTGCTTTGCCAATTTCAAATTCAAAATCCTCGTCATATAAAACTGGAACAGCTGGTCTACCAAGGCGGAAATATACAGGACCATCGTAATGGTAGATCGCTTCTAATGCTTTTTTGGTCTCGATTGCATCGGCAGGTACAATTACGGTCATATTAGGCACAGCCCTCATAATAGCAATATCTTCTATTGCCTGATGGCTACCACCGTCTTCGCCTACTGTAACACCAGAGTGAGTTGCACAGATTTTTACATTTAGTGAAGGATAAGCAATAGTATTTCTGATCTGTTCAAAAGCCCTACCTGTAGCAAAAATAGCAAAAGTTCTAGCAAATGCCACCTTGCCACTAAGGGCCAAGCCTGCTGCTGTACCCATCATGTCTTGTTCGGCAATACCCATTTGCACAAATCGCTCAGGAAATTCCCGTGAAAAAAGTCCGGTCTTTGTAGATGCACTTAAGTCAGCATCTAAAACCACAATATTTTCATATCTCTTACCTAATTCAACCAAAGTTTCACCATAAGCATCTCTTGTTGCTTTTTTTTGCATCTTACACTTCCTCCTCTACTGCGCCGAGGAGTCTTAAAGCTTCCTTAGTTTCCTCTTGATTTGGTGCTTTACCATGCCATCCTACCTGGCCTTCCATGAAGGAAACTCCTTTACCTTTAACAGTATGAGCTATTATCATGCTTGGCGCATAAAGTTCTTGTTTTGCCGCTTTAACTGCTTCGTCAATAGCCTTAAAGTCATGTCCATCTATCTCAAGGACATGCCAACCAAAAGACCTAAAACGACTAGCAAAGTTACCTCCACTTTTAACATCCTCGATACGACCATCTATCTGGAGATGGTTATAATCCAAAAAAGCAATAACATTATTTAACTGATAGTGGCTAGCAGTCATTAAAGCTTCCCAAACCTGTCCCTCTTGGGTCTCACCATCACCTAAGATTGCATAGACAAAATAGTCTTTTTCATCTAGCTTTGCTGCTAAAGCCATACCATTGGCTATAGAAAGACCTTGTCCAAGTGAACCTGTAGATGCATCTACTCCCGGTAATTTACGTGTATCAGGATGTCCTTGCAATCTACTACCTAATTTTCTCAAAGTTAAAAGTTCATTGGGGTCAAAATAACCTCTTAGAGCTAAACTTGTGTAAAGAGCAGGTGCTGCATGCCCTTTGCACATTACTAGACGATCTCTATCTGGATCATGTGGGTTTTTAGGATCGATGTTCATTGCCTCAAAGTAAAGATAAGTAAGAATGTCAATTGCAGATAAACTGCCGCCAGGATGTCCTGAATTTGATTCTGCTAGAGCTTTTATTATCCATACTCTAGATTGACGTGCAATCTCCTTAAGCTCGTCATACTTTTTTTCATTCATAATTTTGTACACCTCGTTGTCAGTCGTTTGGGCTTTGATT
>DUTE01000289.1 GCA_012842235.1 Bacillota bacterium | reverse complement strand
TTAACAAACATTTAATTATCGATTCAGGATTCACTACCGAAGGTGGTAGAGAAGCATTTGAAAAGGTGCTTGTACACAAGCCAACTGCAATTTTTGCCTGTAGTGATATGACTGCTTGGGGTGTAATTCAACAAGCAAATCTCAGAGGTCTTAAAGTACCACAAGATATAGCCGTTGTAGGTTTTGATAATTTACCAATTTCCAATTTGATTACTCCTACAGTTACGACAATTGAACAACCACAGAAACAGTTTGGAGAATTAGCAGTTGCTCAAGCTGTAGCAGCTCTTGATAATAAACCTCAAGAAAAAGTCGTGTTAGAACCGCGTTTAATTGAAAGAGAAAGCAGTTGATTTACTTAAAAGTTAAGGAAGGTTTATCAGAATAGCCTATGGCTCTAACGATTACCCTATTTATTTTAGGCTTGTTAAAAAAAACAAGGCTAATTGTGTTAGACAATTTGGCAAAGTAGTAAGTGCAAAATCTTAGACTCGGTTCTTATTGTCGTGGTAAACAATCGGTCGTATACACCTGTTAATTGATGTATATTAAAAGATCGAAGTCAAAAACAACAAAGGGCTATAACAAATGTGTAAGAATGTATTAAAATAAACTTTAACATAGATAAAACTCAGTAGTTACAAAAGATAATGCCTAAACGCTAACGGCAAAACTCCATAGGAGATAAGCTTAAGGATATAAACAATGGATACAAATCTTTGTTTCCTTACAAGAAGTTAAATGTTTAGCATTAAAAAAAGACTAGTACTTAGTTTCTAATTAATTATACGCTGTAACAGCAAAGGAGTGGCTTAAATGAACCTTTGGGGGAAATTTATAGATGCTCAAGCAGAGTTAAGAAAGATATACCATGCTATTGCCGTTTTGTCTTGGGATCAACAGACTTACATGCCAAAACTAGGCACAGAGGCTAGAGCTGAGTCTTTGGCATATTTAGAAAAACTAGCACATTCGCGGCTTATATCAGAAGAATTTAGCCAATTAATTAAAGATTTAGAAGCAGTTCAAGATGATGAGACAAGAGGGCCAATTTATCGTGCTGCTAGGAGAAATTACGAAAGCTCAGCTAAAATTCCTTCTGATTTGATAGAAGAAAGTGCTCGTGCTAACTCATTAGCTATAGCAGCTTGGCAAGAAGCCAAACTAAAGGAAGACTTTTCTCTTTTTGAAAAGCAACTTGAAAAACAGTTTGAACTAGCGTTGAAAAAAGCTGAGGCTTTAGGGTATGAGGATGAGCCATATGATGCTTTACTTGGTGTTTTTGAACCTGGTATGAAGACTAAAGATGTTGATGAGATCTTTAGCCAATTAAAAGAAGCCCTAATGCCTCTTTTAAAAGAAGTTGTAGCTAATCAAGGTGACAAGCCAAATCTGTTTAACCAAGACTTTTCTAAACAAGGCCAATGGGATTTGGGAATAAAAGCATTAAAAGAGATGGGTTTTGACTTTGACAGTGGTAGACAAGACTATAGTGCACATCCTTTTACAATAGGCCTAGATCCAAAAGATGTTCGTATTACAACCCAAATAAATGAACGGACATTCCCTGCATCATTGTTTTCTAGCCTACATGAAGGTGGTCATGCCCTTTATGAACAAGGTATTCCTTCTGAATGGAGGCATTTAGCAGTTGGAAGGGCTGCTTCTTTAGCAGTACATGAAAGTCAGTCGCGGTTGTGGGAAAATATAGTAGGTAGATCAAAAGAATATCTTTTGCATTTGTGGCCAACTATGATAGAGTTATTTCCTAAACAGTTGCAGGATGTTGAATTTGATCTATTTTATCAGGCGGTAAATTGGGTCAATCCGTCACTTATTCGAGTAGATGCCGATGAAGTAACTTATAATCTACACATCTTTGTCCGTTTTGAATTAGAAAGAGATGTTCTTTGTGGTAGGTTGAAAGTTAAGGATCTTCCTGATGCATGGAATGAGAAGATAAAACAATATCTAGGTCTTGAAGTCCCTTCACCCTCAAAGGGTCTTTTGCAAGATATTCATTGGTCATTAGGTTCGATCGGCTATTTTCCGACATATGCTTTAGGCAATATTATGGCTTCACAGTTTTATGCCAAGGCAGAATTAGACCTACCTAATCTTCAGTATGATATCGCTGAGGGTAAGTTAATAACTCTAAGAGAATGGCTTAGAGAGAATATCCACAAGAAAGGTTCTACTTTAATACCTTTGGAATTAGTTAAAGATGTTACAGGTAAAGAGCTTTCTGTAGAGCCATATATAATCTATCTCAAAAACAAATATTTAAGATAAAAAAAGCTGGCCAAAAGCCAGCTTTTTTGTTTCGTTAAAGGTTTGCAAGAAGACGGGAGTATTCTTTTTTCCGCCGAGCCATCTCATCATTCATCTCTTTTGCAGCTTCTAAAATAGCTTCTTTAGGATCGGCATTTTGTAGGATACTCTTGTCAACAGCAAACTTAACATAGCGGTATAAAACAGCAACATTGATCGCGTATGGTGCAGGTTCAGAATGAGATAATTGACCATAAAATGTTCTTTTGGCATCGTCTTCAATATTTACTTTAGCGAGAGCTTCTTTGTTTGCAGGTAGCCACATGCTACCAGGGATTTGTTCAAGAATACCGTTAGAGATACTTGCTTGAGTCTCTGTTGAGGCAAACCACTTAAGGAATTGGTTATGGGTATTTCTACCTATTCA
>DUTE01000288.1 GCA_012842235.1 Bacillota bacterium | reverse complement strand
AGCCGGGTCTTTTGGGTTTTAGGTGAAAATTTTTTATTAAAGTTAAGAGCTTTTTGGGTAAGTTCCACCAAAATACATATTGCTAAAAGAAGCCATTTTAATTCAGAAGTGCTTTAATTGCCTTTATCAATTCCTCAACGGCTTGATTACCTTGATTGTCTTCTGATGCATCTTTTAGGCATGTTCTAATATAGTTTTCCATAAGAATCTCACCTGTTTTGGAAAGGGCAGATCTTGCAGCCCAGATCTGATGCAAAATATCTAAGCAATATTTTTCTTCTTCAATCATATTTTTTATGCCTCTTATCTGCCCTTCTACCCTGTTAAGGCGGTTCAATAATTCTTTTCTTGTTTTCTCTTTTTCACTCAACTACTTTTCCACCCTTCAAATACCCGTAAGGGTTTTGCCATCTCTTTAATCTTAAGGAATTTGTCACAACAGAAACAGAGCTAAAAGCCATAGCTGCACCTGCTATCACAGGTGAAAGTAGCCCAAATGCGGCAAGTGGTATCCCTAATGAATTGTAAAACAAAGCCCAAAACAGGTTTTCGCGAATATTTTTCATTGTTTTGTGACTTAAGTCAATTGCTGCAGGGATAAGAGCTAAATCGCCGTTTAAGAGGGTGATATGGGCAGCTTCCATAGCTACATCGGTCCCTGTACCTAAAGCAAAGCCTACATCACTAGTTGCTAAAGCAGGTGCATCATTAATCCCATCTCCAGCCATTCCTACTACAAGACCTTGTTCTTTCAATTTTAAAACTTCATCTGCTTTGTGTTCTGGTAAAACTTCAGCTAAAACATTGTCGATACCCAACTTTTCAGCAACTGCATTGGCTGTTCGCCAATTATCACCGGTTATCATATATACTTGAATATCCATCTCTTTTAACGTAGCTACAACAGCTTTAGAGTTTTCCTTAATTGTGTCTGCTACAGCAATAAAGCCAGAAAAAGCACCATCCATAGCAACAAGCATTACTGTCTTGCCTTGACGTTCAAAACTTTCAATCTCCATTTCGTATTCGCTGTAGTCTATACTTTCTTCCTGCATTAAAAGTCTATTACCAATCACGACAGTCTTTTTATCTACTTTCGCACTAAGGCCGCGTCCAACAATTGCTTGAAAAGTATCTACCTCTTTTAGTTCTAACCCTTTTGCTTTTTTTACAATAGCTGAAGCTAATGGGTGTTCTGATTTACTTTCAGCACTTGCTGCATACAAAAGCAACTCTTGCTCTGATAGTAAACCTACAGAAACAATATCCGTAACCTCAGGTTCACCTTTGGTAAGGGTCCCTGTCTTATCCATAACTAAAGCATTAATTTTGTGGGTTTTTTCTAAATACTCGCCACCTTTAATCAATATCCCATTTTCTGCACCTTTGCCTGTACCAACCATTATCGATGTAGGGGTTGCTAAACCTAAGGCACAAGGACAGGCTATGACTAAGACAGCAATAAAGTTCATCAAAGCAGTAGTAAAATTACCTCTTTCTAAAAAGACAATCCACATGAAAAAGGTTGCTACAGCAATAATAATTACTGTAGGTACAAATCTTGCTGAAACAGAATCAGCAAAACGCTGTACAGGTGCTTTTGATCCTTGTGCTTCTTCTACTATACGAATTACCTGGGCTAAAAAGGTATCTTCACCAACTTTAGTAGCCTTAAAAGTAAACGAACCTAGCTTGTTAATTGTAGCCCCGATGACATAGTCTCCAACGCCTTTGTCAACGGGAAGAGATTCTCCTGTCACCATTGATTCATCTATCGCAGAAGAGCCTGAAATAATCACGCCATCTACAGGAATCTTTTCTCCTGGTCGAACTAGGATAATATCACCTATCTCGACCTCATTAGTAGGTAGCTCAACAAAATTTCCATCTCTTTGAACCCAAGCTGTCTTAGCAGAAAGCCCCATAAGTTTTTTTATTGCCTCAGAAGTTTTTCCCTTAGCAATAGCTTCAAAATATTTACCTAAAATAATGAGTGTAATAATCATAGCTGAAGTCTCAAAATAAACCCCTGAGATACCTAATTCTTTGCCCCAAATCATAGAAATAACACTATAAAGATAGGCAGAAGTCGTACCTAGCGCTACTAGAACTGACATATTAGCACTCTTTGCTTTAATTGCATAGTAACTATCACGGTAAAACTGATAACCTGCCCAGAATTGAACAGGCGTAGCTAGAATTAGTTGAAGTAGATCACTAGTTAAAAACTCAGGGACTTGAAGCCCTGTCATATGAAAAACCATGATAACCATTAAAGGTAAGGAAAAAGCTGCAGAAACTAAAAACCTAGTCTTTTGCTTTTGGATCTCTTGTTCTTTTATTCCTTTTTCCTGATCACCTTGTTTTTCTGTACTGATCTTGCCTTCATAACCAAGATCTTTAATTGTTTCAAGGAGCTTATTTGTAGCAACTTCTGAAGAACTATATTCTACTGTTGCTGTATTAGTAGCAAGATTTACCGAAACTTTGCTCACACCATCAAGTTTGAAAAGTCCATCTTCAATAACCGAGGCACATGTAGCACAACTCATACCACTTACATCTATAATGATTTTTTTAGATACTACACCATACCCTAAATCAGTTATTGTTTTTTCAATATCTTTATCAGATAGTTGTTCTTTATTATAAACAACACTAGCTTTTTCTAGTGCCAAATTAACATTGGCATCTATTATACCGTCAAGACCTTTTAAAGCTTCTTCTATACGTAAAGCACAAGCTGCACAGCTCATACCAGTAATTTGCTTTTCACTCTTTTTCTCTTTCATCAATATCACCTCTTTGTTACAATATACCCTATACAGGTATGTTATAACAAGCCTTTGTTTCTAGATTACATTCTTATTTAGCCAGATGCTAAATCCACCCTAGCCAAAAAGTATCTATAGAGTTTTCCCCTTCTTAAGATTACCGTCATACCTGCATTTCTCTTAAAAACTGTCTGTAAATACTTAATGATTTTACCTCTAAAAGCTAGAATTTATATAACCAAGAATATCGAAATAAGTAGACACCACACCATGCATACTGCAACTCTGAAGCGTCTGTTTTTAAGGACTTTTCATCAGTCTTAACATAGATTAGTCAAATCAAACACCACAATTTACAAAAAACTATCGCTACCTCTGATCTACACTTCCGCATCGTAAACCATCTCAAAATAAAAGACTGCCCATTAATTTTCAAAACCACCATTTTTTTGCCTCTATCTTTTTTAATTAAATGATTCTATGTTACAATCTACTTAGAACTTAATCATGGAGGTTATTTTAATGCCCAAAAAACACCTAGCTTTATTTTTTGCTATTTTCTTCATTTCTACCTTAGCTTTTGCCTCTTCAGCAACTATCCTTGGAGGCTCTATCAATTACACTTCTCGCACAATGGAAATAGATATTGCCTATCCAGTACTTATCGATGGCACAAACAAAAAAGCTATCCAAAAGATTAATAACACAATAAAACGGGATATAGACAATTTTTATAATTACTTTCTCGAATACAGAAAACACTACATACCTAAAGGTCGACCTGGATTTCAAGGAAATGTAAGCTATGTTATTGAGATGAATGAAAAAGACCTTTTAAGCCTTACAATCACTTACTATGAATATACAGGTGGTGCTCATGGTATTTCTGAACAGATAGGTTATACCTTTGAATTAAGTTCAGGCAATAGACTATTTTTAAAAGACCTCTTCAAAACCGACTATCCCTACAACGATATCTTAAAAGAACAAGTTGTTCAGGAAATCGTTCAAAATAGTAGTGACTACTTTCAAGATGCCAAAGACCATGTTTTAGAAAACGACTTTTCTTTTGGTTCTTTTTATCTTAAACCTAATAATCTCGTGGTCTATTTTGGTGTTTATGACATAGCCCCTTATTATTTAGGCAGTCCAGAGTTTATAATTCCAAAGGAAATTTTGTCTGAAGGTCTAATCATCGATTTCTAGATTTTAACTTGTATTTCCTTAACAAAACAAGTGAGACTTTACCAAATTACCCAAAGTCTTTTTTGTCTAATCCTAGCAATATCTATAAAAAACATCATTTATGTAATTGCTAATTGCTAATCGTCGCCAGTTTAACTGAAAATTTTTAAAAAGTAAGAGGCCCACAGATGTGGGCCTCTTTTACACTAAATATTATTCGTCATTCGTCTGAATCGATTGGATAGTCCTGATACTCGTCGAGATCTTCGTCTTCGTAGATAGAGACACCACAATGAGAACAGACAACATCATCATCATTGTAGAGCATATACTCAGGAATAACAAACTCATTGCCACAGTTGTCACATTCTACAGTTATTACATCGTCATCTAACTCTTCTTCGTCATAAAAAAGTTCTTCTTCTACTTCGGCAAGATCATCATCGATTGAGCCTACATACTCACTAAGATCATCAAGATCATCATCTAACTCATCAATCTCTTCTGCAATTGTATCCAAAACATCAATTACAGCTTCCCAAAGTTTTTTGTTTTTTTCGTCTTCAAATTCTCCTAAACCAGCTAGTAGACCCTTTAGATAAGCGACCTTCTCTCTTACCTCACTCATTTAAGACCCTCCCTCTCCTTATAAAAATATCATAGCCTAGACTCGGGACAGGTATTCGTTAGTACGGGTATCTACACGAATCTTATCTCCAGTTTGGACAAAAAGTGGAACTTGAACTACCACACCAGTTTCAAGTTTAGCTGGTTTTGTTCCTCCGGAGGCTGTATCACCTTTAAGGCCAGGATCAGTCTCCACAATAACCAAATCAGCATAGGTCGGTAGGTCAACAGAAATTGCTCGACCACTGTAAAACTGGATGATAATCACGTCATTTTCTTTAATATAAAATTTCCCGTTACCTAAAACATCTTCGGTAACAAAGGTTTGTTCAAAAGTCTCTGTATCCATAAAATAATAGTTACCGTCCATTTCATAGAGATACTGCATCTCTCTGCTTTGGACTTGAGCTCTTTCTACTTTTTCCCCAGCACGGAAAGTACGTTCGAGAACTTGACCTGTCTCTACATTTTTTAATTTAGTGCGAACAAACGCCGCACCTTTACCTGGTTTGACATGGAGAAATTCTACTACTACCCAAACAGCACCATCAAGAAATATAGTGACCCCAGGCCTAAAGTCATTACTGGAAATCATTCTAACACATCCTTTGCCTTAGCATAAGACTATAAGCTCTTTAGAACTTAAAGACAATCTAGTAGCTCCTGTAGTTTCTACAACGACTAAATCTTCGATCCTTACCCCGCCTACTCCAGGAAGATAGATACCAGGCTCAATTGTTATAACCATATTTTGCTTTAACACAGTTTTGCCATTAGGAGAGACTCTGGGTTCTTCATGAATATCAAGGCCAACACCATGGCCTAATCCATGTCCAAAGTATTCGCCATAACCTGCCTCAGAGATTATATCTCGTGCAACTTTATCGATCTCATAACCGGTTTTACCTGCTTCTACTGCATTTAATGCCTCTTTTTGCGCTGTGAGAACAATCTCATAGATCTCTTGTAACTGACTACTTATAGTTCCTACAGCCACAGTTCTTGTCATATCAGAATGATACCCTTTATATACTGCACCAATATCAAAGGTTACCAGTTCTCCAGCTTCAATAACCTTATCTGTAGCAACGCCATGAGGGAGGGCACCTCTTTTTCCTGAGGCAACAATAAAGTCAAAAGCAACATGGCTTGCTCCTTTTTTCTTCATCCGAAACTCTAATTCTCTAGCTAGCTCAAGCTCTGTAACCCCAGGCTTTATAATAGCACAAATCTCTTCAAAAGCCTCATCAGTTATACGAGCTGCTTCTTTTATTAAGGCAATTTCGTCGCCATCTTTTACAATCCGTAAATCTTCAACTAAATTTTTTGATCCTTTTACTTCGGCCTTAACTTTTTCACTTAATTGATTGTAATGCTCAAGAGTCATATGACTCTCTTCGACAAACAAAACCTCTGCGCCTTGAGTTAACGAAGCTATCGTATCCCAGACTATTTGTTCGTGGGTTACAACCTCTAAATGAGGACACTGCAGCTTTGCTTGCTCAGTATAGCGAAAGTCGGTTAGGAAATATCCTTTGTTTTTACTTACAAGCACATAACCAGAGGTACCTGTAAAACCACTTAAATAGCTAACATTTTTCCGATCATTCACTAAAAACCATTGTTTGGCCAAAAGTTGATCTTGTAATTTCTGAACTCGCTTTGCCAATTTCTCCATTATTTGCCACCTCTAATAAGTTGTACAAGTGCGCTTAATCCAAGATTATAGCCTAAGGTCCCAAACCCAGCTATTAGGCCATTGCAGGCACCAGCTGTAAGTAGATTTTTACGGTAATCCTCTCTTTGGATAACCTGTGATATATGGACTTCAACCTTAGGTATTGCTACAGCTTTCAGAGCATCATATATAGCTAAACTGTAGTGAGAGTACGCACCTGGATTGATTAAGATTCCTTGAGAACTGATTCTTGCTTCATGGATTAAAGTAACTAGTTCACCCTCACCATTTTTTTGGAAAAAGACCACATTTACCCCTAATCTTTCCGCATGCTCCCTTAAAGAATTTTCCACATCGATTAATGTTTCCCTGCCATAAATTTCTGGTTCTCTTTCTCCCAATAGGTTTAAATTGGGACCATTGAGAACCCAAATGGTCTCTTTCATGGTTTGACTCCCTTTCTTATAAGCTTTCAACTGCAGCAACAAACTCAGCAAATTCAACTCTTTGACCAATTAAAGCTTCTCCAAAACCATTAGGCAATACCCAGTAGACAGTATCATCAAGAAGTTTTTTGTCGCTATATGTCTTCTCCCACCAAATTGATGGATCAATCTTCTCTTTTGGTGATGTAGGTAACCCTAGCTTTGTCAGAAGGTTTTTGATTCTATCTAGATTTTCTTCACTAAAGAGCCTTTTTTGCCAAGCAATATGACAAGCTAATACCAGACCTATTGCTATAGCTTCTCCGTGATAATAGATTTTGTAATTGCCAAGTTCTTCAAGGGCATGTCCTGCTGTATGTCCTAAATTAAGAAGTGCTCTTTTCCCTTTTTCTTTTTCATCTGTTTGAACAACACTAGCTTTAATCTTTATATTCTTTATCACAATATCTTTAAGTAAGTCTAAATCACGTCTTTTTATCTTATCCAAGTTATTTTCTAAGACACAAAATAGATCAGACGAATTAATTAATGCATGTTTTACTATCTCTGCAAACCCATTAATATATTCCCTCTCGGAGAGTGAAAGCAGGGTTTTTGTATCTGCTAAAACAGAAATAGGTTGATAAAAAGCACCAACAAGGTTCTTACCCTTCCTTAAGTTGCAACCTGTCTTACCACCAACAGAGGCATCCACTTGAGATAGAACTGTTGTAGGCAGTTGTAAAAAGGGGATTCCTCTAAGAAATGTAGCTGCAGAAAAACCTGTAAGATCCCCAATAACTCCCCCACCTAAAGCAATAAAGAGACTCTCTCGATCTAATCTAGCATCAAGAGCTTTTTCCCAAATTAGCTCAACTGAAGCAACTGTTTTAAAAATCTCACCAGCAGGTAAAATCAGAGAATCACTCTTGATACCTTCTTCGCACAACGAACACATAACTTGATCTAAATATAGTGGAGCAACATTACTATCTGTAACAACTAGAGCCTTTGTTATACCAAACTGTTTTACGACTCTACCCACCTGAGAAAGTAAGTCTCCATCTACATGCACGTTATAGCTATTCTCTCCTAAATTGACATATACCACTCAATCACCTCATCAGCTACCTCTTTTTGGCTTTTGCCATCAGTATCAATAATAAATTGTGCTACTTCAAGATATAGAGGTTCTCTCTTTTTATATAGTTCTTCTAAATCTTGCGACAGAAGAGGTCTACTACCAGGATTTGCATTCAGTCTCTCCATTATCTCCAAAAACGTTGTTTGCAAATAAACGACTGGATAGTCCTTAAGAAATTCTCGGTTCTTAGGCTCAATTACGCAACCTCCACCTGTAGCAACAATCCCTTTTTGTGGTGATGCCAATAGAGCACTTCTTTCTCTTCTTCTAAAACCCACTTCTCCTTCTTTGGCAAAGATTTCTGGAATAGTCATTCTAGATCTCTCCTCGATGACTTTATCCAAATCGACAAAAGGCACTTTAAGTTCTTTGGCCACTAATTCGCCAACAGTGCTCTTGCCTGAGGCCATAAAGCCTACGAGATAAAGAACCATAAGTTAAATCTCCCCTAATCTCTTGAGATAATTTTTAACATTAGTTTTTATATCTAATAAGTTATCACTACCAAACTTCTCCACAAGATTGACAGCCAAAACCCAAGCTACCATTGCTTCAACAACAATTGCTGCAGCACTTACTGCACAGGTATCAGATCTTTCAACTGATGCCTGTACTTTTTTATGGGTCTTTAATTCAACAGTATCAAGTGGTTTGTAGAGAGTAGGAATAGGTTTCATGGCCGCCCGAACAATTATGTCTTCACCTGTAGATATACCACCCTCAATACCACCTGCTCTGTTTGTATAGCGATAAAACTCATTATCATAACCGATTTCGTCATGAACCATACTTCCGGGAAGTTTTGCTTGAGCAAATCCCTGACCAATCTCAACACCCTTAATCGCTGGAATAGAAGCAACTGCTTGAGCAATCTGTCCATCTAACCTCTTATCCCAATGTACATAGCTACCAAGACCGGGCATCACCCCTTTTACCTTAATCTCCACTACTCCCCCTAAAGAATCGCCATCATTCTTCGCTTTGTCGATTTCTGCCAAAAATGGTGCGGGGTCACATAAAACTCTCACAGGAGATCTATCTAACTCTGTTTTCTCCCAATCTTCATACTGATTTGAATCAACAACACTGCCAATGGAAACAACCCTAGAAAAGGTTTCTATCCCAAACTCTTTTAGTAGCAACTCAGCAACTGAGCCAACAAGTACCCTTGCTGCAGTTTCTCGTGCTGAAGCTCTTTCAATTACTGGCCTTAAATTATCAAAACCATATTTCATAAGACCAGAAAGATCAGCATGGCCTGGTCTTGGTTTTATAACCTTTGCTTCTAATTTGGAGATAGTGTGATCGCCATCAATTGTAACCTCAGCTTCATTTTCACCTGAGAATACACTTTGCCAACGTTTATAGTCTTTATTTGCAATCAAGAAAGCAAGAGGCGAACCGATTGTTTTTTGCCCAATTACTCCTGAAACTAACACAGCCTTATCTGTTTCAATCTTCATCCGCCCCCCTCTTCCATAGCCTCTTTGCCTTAAAGAGAGACGGTAGTTCAGGCTTAACAATTGATGAAGATT
>DUTE01000027.1 GCA_012842235.1 Bacillota bacterium | reverse complement strand
TTGACATTCTGGAATGAGTTCCACTACGCCAGTGGTTACAATAGAGCTAATTAAAGCACCAAGCTCGCTCCTTGCTCCTATATGCACAGCCATCTTTTCGTGGCTTTGAAACAAACACAATAATAATTTTGAAAATTCAAAGACCATTTATTTGCAAAAATCTCAAACTCTCGATCAATAGATTCCATTTACAGAGAATACCCCATGAGCTAACTCATTATTTGGCAAAAACGATGGAAAGAGATTTGCTAGACAATCAGTTCTAATTGATGATCAACAACGAATTACAGGTTAAGAGCATCATTTTTAAAGGGTTAATTTTAAAATTAAGTTAAACTAGCAAAACTGTTAACTTCTGTTACTTCTGCAAAATAACATTCTAACAAAAGAACAACTGCGACGGATTGCATCAGCCACACCACAGAATATCGTAAGAACAAACACTTCACTTCTTGTGAAAACGTATAAGAATTAGTGGATGGTATGATGGAGCCTATACTACGTTAAGAAAAAGAGTAAGTCTATTTTGCCTAGCTTATCTAGGCTGCTTATGATGAAAAAAAAGCGAACGCATTGTAGAAAACCGTTTAAACTGCCTAAAATTGCTGTTGCTATTTTTGCTTAATATTTGTTGACAATGTGTTGCAGGAACAAAATCATTTAAACAAGAAAACCATAATAGATATTGTTCTTAAGTATTATGTTATTTGGAGGTGCAAATATGATTGACAGAAAAAGCCCTATTCCTTTGTACCAACAGCTTTTTACATTGCTGAAGCAAAAAATTGTCAGTGGAACTATTCCTGTTGGTACTAAACTACCTGGTGAAGACGAAATTGTGGACCTGTACAATGTTAGTCGTACAACTGTAAGGCAAGCCATTGAATCATTGGTTCAAGAAGGCCTTGTTTGTAAACAACAAGGAAGAGGAACCTTCGTTATTGCAAACAGACCAAAAAGAGTTCAAAATCAGCAAAACTCAAAGAGTATCGCTTTCCTGTTACCTGATCTTACCCAACAACATCCTCGCAACATAGCTGCTACAGTTATAAGTAAAGTCGAAAGCTATCTCCAAGCAAAAAACTTTAATTTAGTGCTATCTCAGTCAAATTACAACATTGATAACGAAAATCTCCAACTTAAGCGTTTGGCTAAAGAAAACGCTGGAATAATCTGGTTACCTGAAGATCAAGCCTATCGGCCTCCAAGCCATTTTGCTTTTCAACTAGTAGCTGATGGATATCCTTTAATCCTTTATGACAAAACCATCAAAGGCTTAGACACAGGTTATGTTCTTGTCGACAATTATAGTGGTATCTCTACTTTAGTTCAGCACCTTGTTTCTTTGGGACATAAGCGCATTGGATTTTACGGCACATTACCACATACACCCACAAGCGTTGAAGACAGATTTCATGGCTATCTACATACCATTGCCAAAAATGGTCTAACTATTAACTATGATTGGGTTATCCCTGAAGGAAACGATGGCCTGCACAAACTTATGTTAATTCTATCTGAATCTAAAGACAGACCTACAGCTATCGTTGCCAAAGATGATGTTGATGCATTTAAGGTAATCGACAAAGCTATTAGTATGGGCTTTAGTATCCCTGAGGACTTATCTGTAACTGGATTTGACGATTTGAACTTCTCATTTTCCGAACTACGCTTAACAACTGCCAGGCAAGATCCAGATCTTTTAGGAACAAAATTGGCTGAACAAATAGTCACAGCCATAAATGCAAGTATTCCTCTTGGCAAAGTAGTATTGCCTGCACCAATTATAGCAGGTAATACTACTGCTCCACCTCCGAAAATTGATTAGGTTAAACTAGCTTTTTCCTCTTTTTATTATGTTAAGTTATATAAATTTGGCAATATTTTGTTTATCCACATTAATATTGGGGTAATTTTAATAAGTGATATAACATGATAGAAAGGACTGTAAACTATGGACCTGACTATAGTCGTAGGCGGTGCTGCAGGCCAAGGGCTAAGATCAATTGGCCTTGCTTTAGTAAAAGCAGGTGCAAAAGCAGGCTTTCATGTTTTTGCTACACAAGATTATATGTCTCGTATAAGAGGAGGCCATAATTTTTTCCGGATTCGCTTCTCTGAAGATGAGATTTTTACTACAAATCAAGACTGCCATTTAGTGGTTGCTTTAGACCACGACAGTGTTGAATTCCACAAAAATGACCTTGATAGAGGTGGATTAATTCTTTGTGATCCTAAAGATGTCCAAGCTAACTCAGAAAAGATCTTCTATGTCCCCTTTGGCGACCTCGCAATTGAACATGGTGGACATAAAATAATGGCTAACTCTGTAGCCTTAGGTGCTGTTTGGGGGCTTTTAGGGGGAGAAATAGATGATATCTATTCCCTACTAGAAGACACTTGGGAAACTAAGGGTACCGATGTTGTTGAAAAAAACAAAAGCTCAGCCTTAGCCGGATTTGAACATGCAATAAAGAACAAACCAAAAGACTTTGAATTAAAGTTTAAGAAAATATCAACCACTCATGAAAAAAGATTAGTTGTAGATGGTTCAACTGCTATTGGTATGGGAGCGATCGCTGCAGGTTGTCGTTTTCTCAGTGCCTATCCCATGACTCCTTCTACTGGTATTACCGAGTATATAGCATCACATCAGAATTCTTGTAATATTATTGTAGAACAGGCTGAAGATGAAATAGCTGCGCTTATAATGGGTATTGGTGCTGCTAATGCCGGGGCTAGATCTTTAGTGCCAACTTCTGGCGGTGGGTTCTCCCTTATGGTAGAAGGACTTGGTCTTGCAGGAATTACAGAAACACCTATAGTTATAGTTAATATGCAAAGACCTGGCCCAGCTACAGGACTTCCTACCCGCACAGAACAGTCTGATCTGCTATTTGCCATACATGCTCATCAGGGAGAATTCCCTCGCCTAGTGATGGCTCCACATTCACCAGAAGAGGCCTTTAGCACTATAGTCAGAGCCTTTAATATGGCTGATTTCTATCAGATACCTGTAATTGTTCTTGGAGACCAGTACCTAGCTGATTCGCTAAAAACCACAACTTCTTTTGACTTTAATAGTGTAAAAATAGATCGTGGCAAATTACTTGATGAAGAAGAAGCCAATAGTTTAGGTGGAGATTATAAACGTCATCTCCTAACTGAAGATGGTATATCACCAAGAGTATTCCCAGGAAGAAGTAGAGCAATCTTTGCTACTACCGGTGATGAGCACGATGAATCAGGTAACATAATTGAAGAAGCTGATTTACGTATTGCCCAACATGAAAAACGGCTTAAGAAACTTGAGTCACTAAGACAAAACTCTCGAAAACCTCTAGAATACGGGGCTAAAAATGCTTCAATTGCTCTTATCTCTTGGGGTTCTACCTATGGTGCTGTAAAAGAAGCCGTTGATTTAATAAATAAAAAAGGCTCTATAGCCAAAATGATTCACTTTATCGATATATATCCTCTAAATCCAGATACAGTTATAGAAGCTATTGGTGGATACAAAGAAAGAATTGCCATAGAAGGTAATGCTACAGCTCAATTTGCAAAACTAATTAAGTCTGAAACAGGTATAGGTATGACCAAATATGTTTTGCGTTACGATGGAAGGCCAATAACCCCTGAATATATAATTGACAATATTAAAGAAGGAGGAAATCTACCTTGGTAACTGTGAATGATTATCCTCTCAGCGAAACAGCATGGTGCCCTGGTTGTGGTAATTTTGGCATAAGACTAGCCCTTAGAGACGCATTAGTTGAACTTGGCCTTGCTCCACATCAAATATTGCTGGTCTCTGGGGTAGGTCAAGCTGCTAAGCTTCCTATGTATATGTCTGGTAATTCATTTACTGGTTTACACGGACGATCCTTGCCTGCTGCTCAGGCTTTTAAACTAGTAAATCCTGCTTTGAAGATATTTGTCTTTGGTGGGGATGGGGATGGTTATGCTGAAGGTGGTAATCACCTTCTCCACGCTATTAGACGCAATGTAGATCTAACTTACATTGTCCATAATAACCAAGTGTTTGGTTTAACTAAAGGACAGGCTTCACCTACAAGTTTAACTGGCTATGTTGGTGGTATCACTCCTCAAGGAACAAGAATGCCTGGTTTTAACCCTATTCCTTTTGCGATATCAATGGATATTGGCTTTGTTGCTAGATCATTTTCAGGTGATAAAGATCATTTAGTTGCTATGATAAAGGCTGCCTCAAAATATAACGGATTTGCTTTAATCGATGTTTTGCAACCATGTGTAACATTTAATAAAGTGAACACTTATAAATGGTATAAAGATCGTGTTTACTACCTCCCCGACGACTATGACCCAACAGATAAAGAACTAGCATTTAGAAAATCCCAGGAATTTGGGGAACGGATTCCTCTTGGCATAATTTATCAATCTAATCGTCCTGCCTACACTACAGCTATCGATAATCCCACAGATGACCCAGTGGCATTTAGACCACATAATCCAGCAGATTTTACCTTTCTAAACAAAGAAAACGAGATATAAAAAAGAGTAACAAGGATAAAAGAAGTAATTTTCTGCGCCAAATTGACCAAAATAAGGTCTAGAGGTTGCGGAGGTCGCCCTTGCTACTTGCGAAATTTTCTAGAAGTGTTAGTCTTTTAGATAGTAAGTTATTCTCTTTACAATTTTAGAGGGGAGTAGCCACCTCAGAATCGAGGTGCGTGGATCGTCAGTACAGCAATTTATTTGCTCGGTCCTCGCATTTATTGGCAAGACCTCATACAGAGGTCTTGCCTTTTTTTGTTTTTATTTTGAAAGGAGAAGTTTTATGCAAGCACATCTTGTCTCTAAAGAAGAAGTATTAGCTAAACTTAAAACTGATCTAACTGGTCTACAAGTAGAAGAAGCCAGTGAAAGAAGGAAAAAATTCGGTAAAAATGAGTTGCCGATAGAAAAGGGACGTAGCCTAGGTCAAAAAATACTAGCTCAATTCGCTGACTTTTTAGTAATTATTCTGATTGTTTCTGCAGTTATCTCCTTTTTTGTTGGCGAATCCTTAGACGCATTACTTATCATTGCTATAGTTATTATTAACGCTATCTTTGGACTTGTTCAAGAAAGTAAAGCTGATAAAGCACTTGAAGCACTTGCACAAATGAGTGCTCCTAAAACAAAAGTGCTTCGCAATGGCAAAAAAGAGTTTTCCCCTGCAAGTGAGCTTGTACAGGGAGATATAGTTATCCTCGAAACAGGCGATAGTGTCCCTGCTGATATGAGACTTCTAGAAACAACCAATCTAGAGATCCAAGAAGCAGCTCTAACAGGTGAGTCGGTAGCTGCTTCAAAAGATGGAGACTTTATTGCCGATGAAAAAACCCAACTTGCTGATATGAAAAACATGGCTTTTATGGGGACTGTAGTAACGTATGGCCGTGGCAGTGGTGTAGTTGTATCTACCGGTATTAATACCGAAGTAGGAAAAATTGCTCATGCAATTAGTACTGTTGATACCTCTCCTACACCTTTACAGATCAAGCTTGATAATCTAGGTAAGAAATTGGGTTTAGGTATTATTATCATCTCGGTAGTAGTTTTTCTTGTTGGACTTGTTAGAGGTATTGCTACTCCTTTAGAACTCTTTATGACAGCTATATCTTTAGCTGTAGCTGCCATACCTGAGGGGTTACCTGCAGTTGTTACTATTGTTCTTGCTCTTGGCATGACAAAAATGAGTAAAAGAAACGCTATTATCAGAAGACTACTGGCTGTTGAAACTCTTGGTACAACAACTGTTATCTGCTCAGACAAAACTGGCACCCTAACTGAAAATGAAATGACTGTCACAAAAGCAATTCTACCTTTAGGAGAACTAGATATAACAGGAGTCGGTTATAGCTTAGAGGGAGAGTTTCATCTACTTACAGGAAATGACTCAGGCTTAGAAGCACTCCTTAGTGCAGGAGTCTTATGTAATGACTCAGACCTAGTGGAAAGGTCAGGAAATATTGAGATCATTGGCGATCCTACTGAAGGTGGGTTGATAGTAGCCGCAGCTAAGTACAACCTAAACAAAGAAGAGCTCGCACAAAAGTATCCTCGTCACTTAGAAATACCTTTTGACTCTGAGCGAAAACGTATGAGTACTCTACACTCCTATAACAATAATCTCACTCTCTTTGTCAAAGGTGCCTTTGATGAACTAATGAAAGTAACTGATAAAGTTCTAATTGATGGTAAAGTCGTTTTACTAACAGATGAAATGAGAGAGTATTTTACTAAGAAAAACGAAGAGATGGCCAATAGTGCTTTACGTGTACTTGCATTTGCCTACAAAGAATTCGATTCTTTACCTGAAAAACTAGAACTTACAGACGAATCAAATCTAGTTTTTCTTGGTCTTATGGGTATGATAGATCCCCCAAGAAAAGAAGCAAAAGATGCTATCTTACAATGTAAAACAGCTGGTATTAAACCAAAAATGATAACTGGAGACTATGCTAAAACTGCGTTGGCAATTGGCAAGCAGATTGGGCTTGCTGATGAAAATAGCAAGGTTCTAACTGGCCGAGATATCTCGGAGTTAGATGATAAGGAACTAAAAAAACTAGTTGAAGAAGTTGATATATACGCAAGAGTCTCACCTATGCATAAGGTTAGAATCGTAAATGCTCTCAAGAGTAATGGCCACATTGTTGCTATGACAGGTGACGGGGTAAACGATGCTATGGCCTTAAAAAAAGCAGATATTGGTATATCTATGGGAATTACAGGTACAGATGTAGCCAAACAAACAGCTGATATGGTTTTAATGGACGATAATTTTGCAAGCATTGTCGGGGCTGTTGAAGAAGGTCGCATTATTTATGCCAATATACGTAAGTTTGTCTACTTTCTTTTATCGTGTAACTTTGCGGAGGTTTTGGTAATATTTATCTCGATGTTATTTGGCCTTCCTGTGCCACTGCTTCCTATCCAACTTCTATGGGTTAACGTTTTAACTGATGCCTTTCCCGCTCTAGCTTTAGGTGTAGAAAAGGGAGAGCCTAATATTATGGAGAAAAAACCCCGTAGCCCCAAAGAGCCTCTTTTAGACAAAAGAATGTGGGTCTCAGTGGTTATTCAAGCTTTAGTTGTAACACTATCTACACTTAGTGCCTTCTATATCGGCTTGAAAGCTCCGGTAGAAAATAATCTAACTGTAGCTCGTACTATGGCATTTCTTACATTAATCAACGGGGAATTGCTAAGAGCTTTTACTTGCCGCTCAGAACAATATACACTTTTCGAACTCGGTATTTTTACAAATCGATTCATGCTCTATTCTGTAATTGGTTCAGCATTACTTCTTCTGCCTCTTTTATTTATCCCTACTCTTTCAGAAGCTTTTTCTTTAGCAACTCTTACTAGAAATCAATGGTTTGTTGTATTGCTATTAGGATTTCTACCCCTTGTGGCAGGAGAACTTCACAAAGTTGTTTACAAAAAATAGATGAGGCATGGAGACATAAAAATGGAGTCCAACCGAAATTGATTTACAATAGTTAGTTCAACCAAAACTAAAATCAATTAAGGGTGGACTCCATTAAAAAAACATATCGGTATCTACACGATTTCTAAATTTCAGGTATTACTTGTTTCTTTTTTCTCTTGAGAACTTCTACGTTCTTCTATGTTCTTTAGAGCTCTTTTCAACCCAAACTCTAATTCTTCGGACTCTTTTATCGGTGATGGCTTAAAACCTTTCCCTAAAACCTCAACGGCTTCTCCAACCATCATAAAAGCGGCTGGATCTTCTGAATATACTACATCTTTTAATTTTGCTAGTTGTGTCATAGAGATACTTGTCAAAATCACTTTCTTTTCTACATTAGAATAAGCACCGCGACCTTGAAGCAAAGTAACACCACGGCCAATCTCACGCATAATAGCCTCAGCAACTTCATTAGAATGATCTGAAATAATGAAAACATTATTAGCTTTATCTAACCCAAGTTGAATTTTATCGATCACATAACCATTAATAAACATAGTAACCAAGGTATAGCCAACATACTTAATATCGAAAAAACCAAGTGACAATGCCATAATAATAGCATTCATTAAAAAATTGCAAGTACCAATATTTAACGAATATTTCCTGCGTAAGATTAGTGAAATAATATCTGTTCCTCCGGAAGAACCTCTTGCTCTAAATATAAGTCCATAACCTAAGCCTTGTAAAATCCCGCCAAATAATGCTGCGATAAACAAATCGTTAACTGGAATAACCGGTAACCACGCTTTAGTAATACTTAAGAAAAAAGTTAACGAACCAAGTCCTAAAAGACTTCTCATTACGTATCCATAGTGAAGCTTGTAAAAGCCTGCTATAAAAATAGGGATATTGATAAGAAGCATTAATATAGGAATAGACCAGCCAAAGATATAGTGGAGGACAATCGAAATCCCTGATACTCCTCCTGCAAGGAGATGGTTCGGTACAATAAACATATTAATACCAATAGCTGCAAAAAAACTCCCGATTATTATTTCAAGGATCTTAAGCGAATGAAGACGAACTGGCATGGCAGCACCTCCTTTAGTAGAAATAATACTGCATGCATTTCTTAGCTCTATTCTACACCCTAACAATAGTAAAAGAAACCGCAATAACGCTTGTGCTTTCTTCCTATTATTTATACATTTCTGCATTAAAGAACAAAAACCTAGTACAACTCTTCCAATCAGCTAAATAAGTCTCTGAATTAACTACATAAGTAAACATCTTAGCAAGTTTTTTCTTCATTACCACAAAAAAGAGTCTACTAGAAGGGTACAGTTCAGA
>DUTE01000287.1 GCA_012842235.1 Bacillota bacterium | reverse complement strand
CCCTATCATCGTACCAATTGAAGAAAATGCGTCAGAACGATGATGCCAAGCATCGGCTATTAAAGCCTGACTTTGCTGTTTACGGCCTGCATAAACCGTTATTTGATACATTGCTTCTTTAATTACAATAGACACAACAGCTGCAATTAAAGCATTTAGGCTTGGAGCGACACTACCTTTTGTCAAACTATGAATACCTGTCTTAGCTACACTTACCGAAACTATCATTAAGGCAAGGCCTAATATTTTAGCAGCAATTGACTCAGCCCGGCCATGGCCGTATGGATGCTCTTTATCAGCTGGTTTTTGCGCTATTTTAAGTGAGACTATGACAATCACAGTAGTGAAAACATCGCTTAAGGAATGAACTCCATCGGCAACCATAGCAGCACTATTTCCTGTAATGCCAGTTAGTAGCTTATATCCCGATAAAACAATGTTTATGATGAGAGTTATAAACGATATCCTCATACCTAAATCGTGTAACATGTTTTTGCCTCCAATACTTTTTTAGTGTTGGAGTCCTGCAGCAACAGAGGCTGCTGTCAAGAATTGACCCGGTGTATTAACCTGACTCATATGCCTATTATATGCTTAAACAATACACCAAGGCAAATTAAATTATTGTTAAATTGTGTATAATGAAACTTAACAAATATATTGCAATTGAGAATCAAAAACAACAACAAAGAATTCGTTTACACTTTTTTAGGTCTAATCTCTTGAAAAGTTATATTTTGACCAAGAACTGTTAAATCTGTTATTCTACATTCTAAAAAATGCAGAAAGAACCTATAGACTAGGTAAAAAAGCCTAATCTATAGGTTCTTGAGAAAAAGGTAAAACTTAGTCTGTAAATTACCTTTTTGCTACAGAAGGTAAAAATTCAGATGGAGCTTTAAGTGAGTCTAAATAAGTTTCGATTTGGTCTCTATTATACAAATTTTGATTAGAAGAACCCCGAAAAGGAAGAGCTAAAGATTTTTGTTCCTGTATGAATGGACCATCGATAAGGATATCTACAAATTGCAAAAGCTCAATCGCATTAGGAATTTCTGGTAACTGTTCTAAGGTATAACCTGTATATGCTGTGATGTTTAAGCCAAGTTTTTTAATTTGGGTAGCTAAAACAGCCAATGATTTTGCTTGGCCAAAGGGTTCTCCTCCAGAGAAGGTAACACCTTCTAAGAAAGGGTTTTCTTTTCTAGCTAAAACGATTTTTTCCCAAATTTCCTCAACCGTAAATAGGGTCCCACCAAAAAAATCCCATGTATCGGGGTTGTGACAACCATTGCAGTGATGAGGGCAACCTTGTACAAAGAGAGTATAACGGACCCCTGGGCCATCAACAAAGCTTTCAGGTACTATACCTGCCATTCTGACTATGTATTTTGATAAGGGCATGTTTACCTCACACCTCTGAAGTTGATATATTTTAAAGCATAAGAGATAAAACGAATACCTTAGCTAAAGATAATTCTTAAGACTTAGTTTACCATATATAAACGATTTTTGCATCGTTGTTAATGCCTAAAAATAGAAGGTTATACCTTTTATGCAAGATAAGGTATAACCTTTTGTAGCAGGAGTTTTGTCTAGCTAAGTTAATTATTAGTCATCATCGTTGGTGTAATAAGAGTAATAATAGTGAGCATAGTAGGAACCATATGATTTTCCAGGTTCAGCTCTATTTAAGACAGCACCAATAATATTAGCTTTAGCATTTTCTAACATATCGATGGCATTTGAAGCTGCTCTTTTATCAGTAGAGCCACTTGATATAACAAAGACAAAGCCATCAACAATTTCTGTAACTGATGCTT
>DUTE01000026.1 GCA_012842235.1 Bacillota bacterium | reverse complement strand
GCTAATTCTCGTGTTGGTTATTTTGGTAATTCTGCTTTTAGTGCTTTTGGTTCGTGTACCAAAGTCTCAACCTGTAACAGGACCGATATTTCAGGGAAATGTCGAAAAAAAAGCGGTAGCTTTTTGTATTAATGTGGCTTGGGGTAATGAATATATCCCTTCTATCTTAGAGATCTTAAAGAATAACAATTGTCACGCAACATTTTTCTTTGTTGGGACATGGGTAAGAGACTTTCCCGATCTCGGCAGAAAAATAGCCCATGATGGCCATGAAATTGGCAATCATGGGTATTATCATGTGCATCCTGCAAAATTGAATAAAACAGAGCTACAAAAACTGATCCTTGATAACGAAGCGATATTGGTAAAAGAGTTTAATCGAGCAGAAAAATTATTTGCTCCGCCTTATGGTGAATTTAATGATAAGATTGTTCAGTATGCAAGTGAGATCGATTATAAGACTATTATGTGGACAATTGATACTATTGATTGGCAAACTCCCACCTCGCAGACGTTTTTAAACAGAGTTTTAACAAAATTAGAAAATGGTGCTCTTATTTTAATGCACCCTACTGAGGTTACCGCTAAAACCTTATCCGTACTTATTCAAGAAATAAAAAAAAGAGGGTTTTCTATCGTAACAGTAAGTGAGATACTTTAATGTATTGGCTACAGGCTAACATATTATGAAGAAAGCTATTTAATGATAATGTGGACAAGTTATACTATTGAATGGAGGTGCAAACAAGTCGTTTGTGACTTGTAATTTATGATCCAAAAGAGTGTCTTAGCAAATGGGCTAACTGTTTTAACTGAATCACTACCGTATTTGCATTCTGTTTCTGTTGGGCTTTTTGTAGGGGCTGGTTCTCGCTACGAAAGACCCTATGAAAGAGGGATATCTCACTTTATTGAGCATATGTTTTTTAAGGGTACAAAAAGACATTCAGCAAGGGAATTAGCAGAGATAGTGGAAGCATCGGGAAGTAGTATGAATGCTTTTACATCGAAAGATTATACTTGCTATTATGTAAAGTCCTTAGATGAGCATCTAGAGCTTGCAGTTAGTGTTCTCTCGGAGATGATTACAGAATCAACTTTTGCCGATGAGCTTATAGAGAAAGAGAGACAGGTAATTCTTGAAGAGATAAAGATGTATCTTGATTCACCTCAAGAGCTAGTTCATGATCTTTTTGCCAAAAGCATATTAGGGGATCACCCCTTAGGGCAGAGCATTATTGGGACAGAAAAAACTGTATCAAGCTTTAATCAAGAGATGATTTTAAACTACCTCAAGAGAACCTATGTTCCTGAGAATATGATCTTTACCATTGTTGGCAATGTGGAGCATAAATCAGCTACAAAATTAGTAGAAGACTATCTAGGAGAGTTAGAAGGATCGCTTGAAAGAACAGATTATAGAGCTCCAAGTGCACAATCTAGTTTACTTTTAGAAAAAAAAGACATTGAACAAGCTCATTTAGTTTTGGGAACAGATAGCATTAATAGAAACGATAAAAGCTTGTTCAATGTCTTTTTTTTCTAAAAGTAAACTAGATTGTGCACTTGGAGCTCTATAATCTGTTCTTTCAAGCGATCCT
>DUTE01000025.1 GCA_012842235.1 Bacillota bacterium | reverse complement strand
TTTAAGAAACAGAGATCTCTATTTAGTAGAAGATGCTATAGATGCATTAGAAGAACGTTTTGATGAGCTGACAATAGCTTCTTGCGACCTATCTGCTAAAGAGATATGTCCACTAGATGAAAGAAAGATGAAAAATAAGTTAAATAATGTGCTTAGAAAACAACGAAAACAGAAAAAAGGCAGATCTCACAAGGGAAGAGAGAGGGCTTTGAACGAAAAAAGACAAAGGCTTGAAGAACAGTTACAAAAACCTGTTAGACGTTGTAGCCAAGCAGAGAAAAGAAAATGCCGCGAAAACAGAAAAGATGCCCAGGTACTAAGAATTGAGATTAATCGACTCAAGAATGCAAGAAGAGAACTAATTAACCAACTTCGTATAGAAGAGGAATATCTAGCAAAGAAACAGGTTCTTGATGCTCTAGCTTACCTTCGAGATGATACCCTATTAGATAGAGGTAAGATTGCTTTAGATATCCATGTGCAAGAGTTATTTGTTACAGAACTTATTGCCAATGGTTTCTTTCATGATGCCTCAATTGAAGAGATCTGTGGCGCTGTAGTGGGGATAGATTTTGATAGACGAAGAGGAGACGGGCGCAATTTAAAGCACAACTTTTTCAATTTAGATCCTCTAATACGTCTTGCAGAAAGACTTGCAACTATTGAGTTAAACTATTTAGGCTATTATACTGTGCATTTTGATCCCTACCTCTCAGGCCAGGCCTATCTTTGGGCAAAAGGTGCAGACTTCCAGGAAATCTTAAGGTTTTCTCAAGTATCTGAAGGGGATTTAGTGGCTGCTTTTAGACGTAGCATCGATATTTTAAGACAGGTAAGAAATGCAGTCAAAGAAGATGTGGCCTTAGCAGATAAGATAACCGAAGCAATTAAACTAATAGATCGAGATGTGGTGTCGGTAAATATCTAAAGAGGATATTTTTAGATAAGTATTTTTTATTATCTATCATATATCATCTGCCAATTAGTCTAACTAGCTTTTTTGAGAGGAGGAAACGGGTGTATATCTTTTTGGATCTCGAGATGAATACTTGGAAAAGTATTTCTGGAGAATTAAGCAGTGAAATTATTGAAATTGGTGCCGTGCTAATGGATAATGATCTACGCATAATAGATACATTTAATCAGCTTGTTAGACCTACACATAGAAAAAAGCTTTCACCCTATTGTCTTCGTCTTACAGGGATTGACAGAAATAAGCTTTTTGTTTCGATCACTTTGCAGCAAGCATTAGATGATCTATGTGATTGGGCAGATGATTATAAAGATGTTAAAGTAATATACTCCTGGAATGAGAGTGATTACCGACAGATAGTTCAGGAATGCGAGCTTAAATCTATTAATAATAAGGTTGTTGGTGTTCTTCATGAATGCTATATAGACTACCAAAAGGTCTTTAGTAAAGAGTTTGATTGGCCAACCTGTGGGCTTGCAGATGCACTAAAGCTTTTTGGTATAAGACAATCAGGACGAGCCCATAGGGCATTAAATGATGCAATGGATTTAGCAAGGCTCTATAAAAAGGCAAACAGAGTAAAAAAAGATCAAAGACGTTATGAGACGATTAAAGAAAAAGCTCAATTGCAGAAGATTGAAAGACTAAATCCTGTGGTCCGTAAAATCCGCAAACTTGAGCAAAGTACAGCTTCAGATGCTGTAATAGAAAAACAGATCAAAGAAATGATTTTTAACGGATTCTACTCAGATCTTTTGCGGCTTTATAAGAAATACAATGTGAGAGAAGTTGTTAGATCACTTCCAGATCTTAAAGATTGGCTTTTAGTTGTAGAAGGTATGCTTCTAGAGTTAGAAGATGATCAAACAACAAAAGAAACCGCTGCTTCTTCTTTACAGAAGATAGCAAGCGGTAAATAAGAAAAGAACGGAAAGCCTTAAGGCTTTCCGTTCTTTTTAGTCATAAACCAATTTTTAATTGTTAGCGAACAGCTTCAGGATTAATGTCAGGATATTCGTTGTTGAGTCTTTCAAGAGCATCATAGGCATCGTCATAGTCAGGGTTAAGTTCGATAGCCTTAGTGAAAGCTCCTTTAGCTAAAGCAATATCACCGGTTTTTTCATAAGATACTCCGAGATAGAAGTAAGACAATACGAAGTTATCGTTGTAAGAGAGTGATTCTAAGAAGCATTCGTTGGCCATCTCGTGGTCACCTTTAATTAGATAAGCACGCCCCTTCATACTGTAGAGACGAGTATACATTGAAGGATCCGGTCTCATATTAATTGCTTGATCAACATATTTGATTGCATCATCAAGATCAGTTTCTCTGCGAACTAATGCCTCGGCTAAACCAAGGTAAGAACTTGCTGTTGGTTGATATTCAATAGCCTTTTCAAATTCTTTAACAGCTTCATCAAGTTCGTCTTCTCTTAAAGAAATAATACCAAGTAAATTTAAGATATCTGCTGCCAATTTCTTGTTAGAAAGATTTTCAGGATCGGTAGCACGTAGAGTTTCCTCAGCTTCGTAAAGCTGACCAATAGTCAATAGTGCTTTTCCTTTCTCTAAATTGGCTATTGGATATTTGGGTTTAAGTGAAAGTGCTTTGTCAAAGGATGCAATAGCATCTTCCCATTGTTCTTCTTCTATT
>DUTE01000286.1 GCA_012842235.1 Bacillota bacterium | reverse complement strand
TGGTGGCAAACTCTTTATCAATGCTGACATAAAAAAAGAAGACCTATCTATGGATTTTTTCAATCTTGCTGGATTTACTTTTTCTGACAAAAGCGGAAATTTAATTAAGTTTTATCCTGAAAATGGCCTATTTGAAAGTGAAGATCCCATCGAAGTAAGCAAATCATCGGTAACTATTATACCCAATAAAGATGGCAAAACCCTAGCATCTTTTGTTGATGCAGATGGAAAAGAACTATCTCCTGCTGTTATTTTGTCTGACTCTGGTATAGTTGTCGCTGACCTATTTCATAAAGGTATATCCGAAAACGATTCTTTAGTTGAATTTATCGTTGAATCTTTATATTATCTTGGTGATGACAGGATTCTTTCAGGCTTCTCACCACTTGGAGGAGATGAGTGGCGCCCAATAGTACAAGCTACAAAAAATAATGTAAGAAGAGCTCGTGCTTCTTTACGTAGTGCAGAAAGACAGTTCCAAATTATAGAACCAGAAATTCTTGAAACATATGAAAAAGCTGAAAAAGCCAGTGATCTAATGGACACCGCATTTAAAAACGGTAATTATTTAAGAATTACTCCTTATTTTTCGGTCGCTGATGCTTTAGCTAAGGAGGTTGTTGTTTTGACTCAAAAGGTTAGTAACTATGAAGCAAGAGCTGTCTGGATGGATGAACAAACTATTGCTCGTGCTGGCAATCCTGATGGCTTAAGAGAAGTAATTCGTCAAGTACATGAAGCTGGTTTTAACATGATTCTACCTGAAGTTGTCTATCATGGAAAAACCTTGTTCCCTTCAGAAGTCGGTATTCAAGACACAAAATATCTTAACTGGTCTGAAGATCCTTTTATGGTAATCGTTGAAGAAGCCAAAAAATACGGTATAGAAGTTCATGCCTGGACATGGGTATTCTGTGCTGGTTACTCCCATAATTTTGGTCCAATCTTGCAAAAACATCCTGAATGGGCTGAAGAAGATGAGGAAGGCAGAGTGTTTTCTAACTGGCAGTATGGTACCGCTTGGCTCAATGCCTCAATGCCAGAGCCTAGACAATATCTAAAAGATCTATTTTTAGAAATAGTAACTAAGTACCATGTCGATGGTCTACATCTTGACTATATTCGCTATAACGAAGATTCTGTTGGCCATTTTGGGCTTTCTGAATACAGCCGCAAAGCCTTTGAAAAAGAACATGGTTTTGATCCGAAAACTGTTAGAGTTGGCAGCGACGAATGGAAGATCTTTGATCAATGGCGCGAAGACAATGTAACTTCATTTGTTCGCGAAATGAGCGAACTTGTGAAGGCTGAAAAAGCCGATCTAATGATATCTGCTGCTGTTGTTCCTGATCCAAGCCATAGCCGTAATCATGTTCTTCAAAACTGGAAAAATTGGGCAGATAACAAAATGCTTGATTTCATCCTCACTATGGCTTACACTTCCAATAATTCAGATCTTAAAAACCGCACTATAGCTGGTTTGACTGTTACTGAAAATAAAGTTTGGGTCTACCCTGGCCTTGGTGTCTATGTAAATACTTCAGAAAACAATATGACTCAAGTCCAAGTTACAAGAGACTTAGGAGCAACTGGTGTTGCAATGTTCTCTACCATTCACCTTCTTAAGGAATCTGAAAAACTTGAGGATTTGTCAAGAGGTGTCTTTAGAGAGCCTGCAATTATCCCTCATAGAGAACCTTTCTTAGCTCTTAAGGGGCTTATCGAAGAGGCCGCTGAAACACATAGTTTAGCAGCTAAAGAGGACACGGCTAAAGCACTTTTGGCTCTAGCTAATACTGTTCCAGAAAAACCTGAAAATCCAATTGAATTTATGGAAGAAATGGCTACTTCCTTAAGCAAACACATTGATGCATTGCAAGAGCAAAAAGACAATCGTGAGCTAACAATTATTGAACACGAAACTCTTTCTGGTTCTTTGATGGCTGCCTGGCGCATTACACAGATTTATATCTACCAAAATACAGATAGACCCTATATTCAACCAGAACCTAGACAATAATAAACATGTAATTCAAAAGAGCTGCAGTTAAAACTGCAGCTCTTTTTTTGGGTAACTAACTTTTGGCAATTATTTCCATGCCTAGAAATCACTGTTAAAATGTTATAAATTAAACTTGAGGAGGTGTGTCTAGTGACTTGGTTAATGTTGGTTCTAACCCTAATATTAGGAGGTTGTTTTGCAAATCCTATCATAGATAACAAACCTATAACAAGGCCCCGTCAGATCGGTTTTATTGTAACAAGTTTAGATCAAAAAACAACTTTTATGGAAATACCACAATATATGTATAAGGTTTCTGAACTAAAAAACGATATTAAAATTGAGGCTTATGGTTTTCAAACCTACAAAGGAAAAAGTTCTGAAGTTATAACTTTAACGCCTGATCCCGTGTTTTGGCTAGCATCACTTATATGGGCTGAAGCTAGAGGAGAACCTCTCTTGGGACAAGCCGCAGTTGGACAAGTAGTATTAAATAGAGTTAAAGATCTTCGTTTTAACAATTCAATCGTTGATGTAATATTTGAATATACCGAAACTAATGGGAAAAAACACTGGCAGTTTTCCTGTATACCTGATCAGCAAATATATATTGCTTGGCAAGACAAGAATAGTTTTGAAAATATCAGAACTCTCGCCCAAGAGATTATCTCAGGTAGTAGATTTGACCCCGAATTAACAGAAGCTCTTGGCTTTTTTAATCCGGAAAAAGTTTTGGCATATGATCCTTATAGAACCAACTGGGTGTGGAAGCAACCCGTTCTAAAAGAGATTGGGAATCATCGATTTTTTTCTATACCATATTAAGTTCTAAGAATTAAGCGGAGGCTTAGCCTCCGCTTAATTGCTTTCCCTCTTAACGGCTACACTTTTTTTTAGTTGTTAACAGGTACAACTATAAAGTAACTAGCGCTCTGCCATATTGTATCTGCTAAAACAGACCTCCACCCCATCTCATAAGCTCTTGGATAATATAATTTGACGTGATCACTAGCCAAATCCCAGACAAAGGCCCCACCCTTTGAATATTGATATTGATCTACTGAATCTAAGCTATCTATTCCTGCTATCATACCCCAAGAATTATCGCCATAAAGGAATGTTTCAGTCACATGTTGCCAGCCCTTACTATTTCCCGTTTTTACGTTATTAGCAAAGCTGTCTTTTATATTACCCATCTCAAAATGCCTACCGTAGCGTTTGTCTATTGGAAGCATACAGATATAAGCCCTATCAATATCCATGTCTGTATGCCAAATCGTTTTTTGTGAAAAATCAAGACGATTTGGGTTTTCCAGATTTACCTCATAATGTCTAACGACACTGCCGACAATCTCCTTAGTAACAGGATAAACTAAGTCAGTTGTTTCTTTAATAACCAAATTACTTTCTACTTTATAAAGCCCATCTTTAACCACTTGACCGTCTACAATAAATTCTAATGTCTTTAGAACTTCATTTCCATGATTACCACCGAGCCAATCGGCAGTAACCGCTTCTTTGGGTTTAGCTAAATAGACATACTCCCAATCCGTACCGGTTGGAGATGAAATATACTTCTTATTTACCGAAACAGTCAATATATTCCATGTCCCCCAATCTTTCTTATTGAATTCCCAGGAGATTGTGTTTCCTTCCCAAGGTATGTGAAAAACAGCATTCTTTGTAGTTTTTTGCAAAAGTCCTGCATCTGCATATGCACTTGAGCTAAAAACGAGAATTATTATCAATGATAAAACCCACACAACATTTACCTCCAAATTATATTCTTGTACTTACCCCTGTAAATACTCCAACCATCCCCAAAGCACACCAAAGAAGTATAGCAATAAATCCCCTTCCTAAAAGAAACGAAAAAAGCATATCCAAATTAGCAAATTCAGCTCCAAAAAACACAGGAGATATACTGATAAACATACCCAGTAAAATAGAATAGAAAATTAGCCGCACCATTGCAAAAAAACCCTTTCCTAATTCAATCCACTCTTGGCCTAAAACAAAACCACACAAAAAAATCAGAATACTTCCTAAGGGATAACAATACACAACCAACCAACTTGGAGCAATGGCCTGTAGAGTAAAACCTTGGAATACTGTAGCCATTATGATGGTTGATGCTAACATTGCAACATTTTTTCTAACCTTAGCCACCTAGCCTCACCTCCATAGGGTAGGCGAAGCTCATGTCACCTATTTCTTTTATCTCATATACACCAGTTACATTCAGGCCTATTTTCTCTTCATTAATTATCTCTTCAAACTTTTCCTTAGGTAATTCCATTGAAAGTGTGTACCTCTTACTTGATCCAGAAGAAATGGCCTCTTCTTCTCGTCTAAAATCCCAGTTAGAAAACCAAATATACGCATCATTTTTAGTTAATCTGATCCTAACTAAAGCCAAATTAATTTGCAGAGGTCCATCATTATTTATATCTATAATAAAGTCCAAACCATCTTCTGCCTTTTCACAAATTAAATCGACACTAAATCCTGATTTTGTTAGTGTTGCTTTTACATATTTAGAACTAAGACCAAATAGCACAAACCCAAAAAATATAGCAAGTACGACTAGAAGAGGTAATAAACTTACAAACCTTCTTTTCATAAAATCCCTGCCAATTCTACTCTTTTTTATACTAACAGATTCTCTAATTACCGACATTTCCCTTTTTATAAATAATAAAAAGGCCTCTGCCTTAAAGCAGAGACCTAATTTTATTTTTTCTCAGCGAAGTGACAAGCAACAAGGTGATTATCTCCTACATCCTTAAGCTCTGGGCTTACCTTTGAGCATATGTCTTTTGCAATAGGACAACGTGGATGAAGGCGACATCCAGAAGGAGGATTTGCAGCATTAGGAACTTCTCCTTCTAGAACTGCACTAATACCACCTTTTTGTGGTTTAGGTGGCAAGACTGCAGAGATTAAAGCTCTAGTATACGGATGTAGAGGTTGGTATACTAGTTGATCTGCAGTGCACTGTTCTACAGTCTCCCCAAGATACATAACTAGGATTCTATCACATATATGTCGTGCAGTAGCTAAGTCGTGTGTAATATAGACAAAGCTAACTCCTTTTTCTTTAGCCAATCTCAACATTAAATTTAGAACTTCTCCGCGAATAGAAACGTCTAACATAGAGACTGGTTCATCAGCTACAATAAACTCAGGATCTAAAACTAAAGCTCTAGCAATAGCAATACGCTGACGTTGACCACCTGATAACTCATGTGGATAACGGTAAATATATTCATCAGCAGGCTTTAGTTCTACTTCTTCAAGTGATTTACGAATTTTCGCCTCTACTTCGTGTTCATCTTTATCTAGACCTTGAATACGAAGAGGTTCAGCGATAATACTGTAAATATCCATTCTTGGATTCATTGATTCAAATGGATCCTGGAAAACAAGCTGCATCTGTCGGCGATAAGGTTTCATCTCTTCAGGTTTAAGATGAGTAATATCTTTTCCTTCTACAAAAATTTGGCCAGCGGTAGGTTCGATAAGTTTAAGAATAACTCTACCTAAAGTAGTTTTACCACAACCACTTTCACCTACAACGCCAACTATTTCTCCCTTTCCTACACTAAAGGAAACACCATCAACGGCACGAACAGCTGGTACAGGTTTACCAGCTAATGCATCTTTTAATGACCTACGTAGGTAAAAATGTTTTTTTAGATTATTAACCTCAACGACTGCATCACTCATGCACGTTCACCTACCTTCCCTAGTGCTCCAGCTTTGTGGCAAGCAACAAGGTG
>DUTE01000285.1 GCA_012842235.1 Bacillota bacterium | reverse complement strand
TCTTAATTATAACTATTTTGCTTTTAATTGTCTGGGATATACCTTTTGAACCATCAACAATTAAGGAGCCGGTTTTAGAATTAAATTATCAACTCTATGATATTGACGACTTACCTATACAATCGGATGCCCACCTAGATACATTTTGCCCTTTTTGTGAAAGTGAACCAATAATTCATCCTGGACAAGTTTCAAATGAACTCCCTGATATCTTACAGTTTCTTGCTTCGCATGGCTATTATAAAGGGGAAATAACTACTCTTTATTCCCTAGATGCTGTAGATGCTATTAAAACCTTCCAGCTCGATTCAGAGATCTTAGTAGATGGAATAATTGGTAAAGACACATGGGGGGCAATTGGTAACTCTGCTTCAACTGTTCCTGTTAGCTTAAAGCAACCTGACACCGAAAACCTCTCTCTCCTTATCGATCTTTGGCAAAGACAATTGACTCTTTTTGCTGATGGTTCTCCTTATAAAACTTACCCTATTGCCATAGGTAAAAGCCCTACACCCTCCCCTGTTGGTCAGTGGAAAATAAGTGCTAAACTCTACATGGGTGGAGCTTTTGGCCCTAGATTTCTAAGACTTAGTGTACCTTGGGGAAACTACGGTATCCATGGAACAAATAAACCATGGTCTATAGGGACTGCAGCAAGTGCTGGCTGTATTAGATTGCAAAACAAAGATATTCTTGAGATCTTTAACTGGGTAAAAGTAGGCACACCTGTAACAATCTATAATGGTCCTTTCCCTAAAGCTCATTTCAATCGCCCTGTTTTACAGCTTGGTTCTGTTGGTTCTGCAGTCTATGAAGTGCAAACTGCTTTAAAAGACATGGGCTATATTACCTTTAATCCTGATGGAAGATACGGCAATGGTACTTTCTCGGCCATAAAAAAGTTGCAGGCAGATTATAATCTGCCTGCAACTGGAACAGTATCTGGTAAAATATATGACCTTTTAGGTCTTTATATCTTTGATTAATCTATTTCTAAATGATATTTTTGGGGATCTACCTCAGTGAGGAGATCTCCTTTTTGTGTACCAAAAAGGTACAGCTCATGGAGAGCTCGGGTTGAAGCTATATACAACAATCTTTTTTCCTCGATACTATACTGCTGAAAGTCCCAGACTATAGCAATATCAAACTCTAGACCTTTAGCTAAAAATACAGGAATAATGACTACACCAGGTGGCAGTAGGTAGGTATCTTTATCGACAAGACTAAATGTGATAATTCCTTTTAGTAGTTCACTTACTTCTATAGCTTCTTTAAAGTTCTTTGTAATAATAGCAATACTTTTTCGTGAAGAATTTAGTAGCTCTTTAAGAAGTGCTATAAGCCTTTTTTGGTTATTATTACCTATTATTACCTCTGGTTTTTTACCTTTTCTAAGTACTGGCTCTATATTAGTTGGACTATCGGCAAATGATTTAGCAAATTCAGTTATCTCTTCTGTAGAACGGTAAGACTTCACTAACTCTATCTCTTTTTTATCATCAATATTAAATACCTCTAAAACATATTCTCGAGGCTCTCCCTTATAAAGTAGTGCTTGATTAGGATCGCCAAGTACAGTAAAAGTAGATTCGGTAAAAGCTTGTGCCAAAACCTTTAGCTCAACAGCGGAATAATCCTGCACTTCATCAATAACAATGTGTCTTATCTTTGTTTCTGGATTGAACACTTCTAATCTCTGTCTTAAAAACGCCAATGCAGCTAAATCTTCTTGGGTAATATACTTTTTAGCAAAATAACCTCGTGTAAGAATAGCAATCTCTTCAATATTAGAAGGAAGATTGTTATTAGCCAAACTTTTTAGAAGATCTAAATCTTGAAAGAGTAAGAGATAGGTCTTTACAAGATCAAAACTTATTAATTTACTCATTCTATCTTTTAGAGCTTTAGTTTCTCTTTGAGCTTTTCTATAAGCAATTTTTTGTAGTTCTTTTTCTGTGTAACCTATACTTTGTCCTTTGTTATCCATTTCCTGGATAATATCGTCTTTTCTCTTTTCTTCTAAAGATGTAAGGTTAGCAATTAATCTTCTTTCAAGTTTCTCTAAACGTTTTTTAAAAGGAAGGTAGTTATATTTCTCTTTGACACAACTATAAAATTCTTCCCCAGAAAGAACAACAGTGCCATTATAAACAAAATCTTGAACAGAGTTATAACTGTTTTCTAGGTAAACTAAATAATTCTCTAAGATACCTAGGAAATCAGGGGAGTTTTTAAAAAGCATAGCATCGTTACGGATCTGCCAGTTTTTGTCTTCCTTATTGCCAAAGATATATTCATATTGATCAAAACTACTTTCAATTTTAAAACCTTGTGGTGAGAATATCTTAGTAGCATAGTTATCGAAGGTTAGTTGGTTAACATTTTCTTCACCTAAATCAGGCAATACCTCTGAGATATAGTCCTGGAATATGTCACTTGGCGAAAAGATAACAATATTTTCTGCCTTAAGTTGATCTCTTTGGCGATAGAGAAGATAAGCTATCCTATGCAGAGCAATCGAGGTCTTACCACTTCCACCTGCACCCCAAACCAAGACAAGACGATGGGCTTCATCTCTTATAGCTTGGTTTTGCTCTCTTTGAATAGTCATTACTATATCACGCATATGTCCATCTGTGCTTTGGCTAAGAATCTCCTGTAGCATTTCGTCTTCAATATTTAGACTACTATCAAACATATACAGCATCTGGCTTTTTTCAATGCGAAACTGTCTCTTTAAGGTGATCTCACCTGAGACTGTACCAGCATCACATATATAGCTTGCAGGGCCTAAAGTATAATCATAAAAAAGACTTGCTATAGGTGTACGCCAATCATAAACTCGGTTTTTCCTATTCTCTAGATCACTAAATCCTGTAATACCTATATAAATTGGTTCTGTGGTATCTTGAATTCTAAAATCGATACGGGCAAAATATGGAGAATACTTCAGTCTTTCTAACTTCTTTTGTTCTTTTGTGTAAAAAGCTAGGCCTACTTCTTGATGTTGAAGATCTAAAAGACCTGAGGCCATTTCGTTTGCATCTGTTACATCTCGCACTAAGCGTGGCATCTCTTCCCACATATATCTTCTTGCCAACAGAACCTTTTGTTTTGTTGCTTCGATCTTTGTTTCTACTTTGTCAAGTTCTTTTTGTATCTGCAGAATTACATCGGCAAGGTGCTCTTTTTCCAATTGTAAGTTATCCATCCTGCCTATCACCCCTTGGCATACTGCTTCAACTTGACCGTATCTAGTATATTATATCAGTTTTATCTACTCTGTGCTGCAAAGTTAAGTTTATTTTTTTTGACCGATAAAAACAATAACCTATCTAAAATCAGTCCCTGCTTTAGCCCTATTTTCTTTTGATAACTGTCTTTTGGGTACTTAGGCCTAAGTTTGCGAAATCTGCATGTGATTTAGCCTTAAAGACTTATATAGCTAAATTTCCCAGTTTTTAAATGTCACAATTTTCTGTCTTCTATCGATTTATAAACAAAAGCTTCAAGGTTTAATTTGAGGCTTTTTAAGTTATGCACCTGTTGGGGGGATTTTTACTTTAAAGGGGGTATTTGCATGAAAACCGGCAAATCAAAATCGG
>DUTE01000284.1 GCA_012842235.1 Bacillota bacterium | reverse complement strand
AACAAAGCTGGTGAAAGTGAGATAGGAGAGCGTAATGTAGAAGCCGTGAAGGAAGTTCTTGAACAACTAAAAATACCAATAATTGCCAAGGATAAAAAAACGCATTGTTCTTCCTTGCTTTCCACCAGTATCCTTGGCAATTATTGGTATTTTTAGTTGTTCAAGAACTTCCTTCACGGCTTCTACATTACGCTCTCCTATCTCACTTTCACCAGCTTTGTTAAAGATAGGAACAGAGAGAACACTTGCTCCGCCCGCAATTTTAGCTTGAAGTCTTAGCCTTGAGGCTCCTTTTTCCAAGAGGCTTTCTAAAAGATAAGGAAGGCCTTCATCAGCGTATTTAGCTGGAGGATCTTGTCTAGGTTGCACATTTGTGCCCAAAACAGGTGGGATTACCTTACTTTCACGGGTATTAGTTGGTAGTACCACATGAGCCATTCCACCTATTTTGGCCACTGGATCATAGAATATTACCCCTACACAGGAGCCAAGGCCAAAACATACTAAGACATCTTCTTCTCTGCCAAATTTTACTTCACCTAAATTAACTGCTTTTTCAACTGGAACCATGCTTAATAGCTACCACCTTACTTAAAAACTCGGTAAATGTACCAGGTTGAGGCAGAAGAAGGAAGAACCCATGAACTTTTTTATCTATCTCATTGAATCTGGTATTAACAATGAGAGCATTATCCCAATATTCTTCTCCAAGAGAAGCTGCTTGGAGTGCTAGGCTTGAAAGAATTGAACCAGAGTAATCAGTAAGAATATAGGGAACTGATGGAAGAAAGACCATTTCTAACTTATTACCTAAAACATTGAGAAAAGATGTTCCAACAACATTACCTAACTCTCCCAAGACAGAGCAACAAACTTCGTTTTCAAGAGGTGAAGACATATCACCTACATCAATATCTCCTAATACCATATTGACTAATTCAGGTATTTGAACTAATGGAAATAACAACATTAAGTGACCTTCAAAATCACCAGTAACATTAAGATATATAGCAACAACAGGTATGTCTGCACCACCAGCTAAGTTAGTAAACTCTTGAATTGGTAGCATCTTTAGGCCAGGACCTTCTAGCGAAATCTCCCTACCACTCATCTCAGCCAACGACTGACCGGCCTTAACAAGTGCAAGTGAAATAACACTATTTAATATCTCTAAGCCTGTAGTAATCAGTTCCGTTTGGTCCATTCTAAGAACCAGCCACCTCCAAATGCTTTCTAGAGCGATCGTAAGATATCAAGGAGGGGACATCTAATATTAGAGCAACATCACCTTGGCCAAGTATTGCAGCTCCTGATATTCCTCGAGTATCTCCTAGTAGTTTAGAAAGCGTTTTAATGACAACCTCTTCTTCACCGATTAGTTTTTGGACAATCAAGCCCACCTGTTGTTGAGCAACTCTAACCACAACAACAAAGAAATTATCGGTTAGATTTTCTGGTATAGGCATATCAAATAACTCTTCGAGATGGACTAAAGGAAGTACATTGCCTCTCAATGTCATTGCCTTCCTTTTATTTACATATTTGATCTCTTTCTTATTAATCCTGTGGGTCTCTGCTACCGATCCTAAGGGAATGGCAAAGAGATTTTCAGAAGACTGCACTAATAATGTTCTCATAATAGCTAGAGTAAGAGGCAGTTCAATACGGAATTCAGTACCCTTGCCAAGTTCTGTAAATACCTGAATATTTCCGTTCAAATTTTCAATGTTTTTCTTTACTATATCCATACCAACGCCACGGCCAGAAACTTGAGTTACCTTTTCAGAGGTTGAAAAACCAGGCATAAAGATTAAATCTACCGCTTCACGGACAGAAAGATCATTAGCTTTTTCAGCTGAGATCAGACCTTTTTTAACAGCTGATCTTGCAATTTTTTCTGGATCTATACCTTTACCATCGTCGCGAAGACGGATGACAATATAGTTTTCTTCTGGCTCAGCAGAAAGAATGATCTTGCCGACTTTGTCTTTGCCCGCCTGTTCCCTAACCTCAGGATCTTCAAGGCCATGATCTATCGCATTTCTTAAAAGATGAATAAGAGGATCACTTATCTGTTCTATGACAGAACGGTCAAGTTCTGTCTCCTCACCTTCCATAATAAGCTCAACCTCTTTGCCTGCTTTAAGGGCAAGATCCCTGACCATACGAGGGAACTTTCTAAATAGAGTCTCTAGTGGCAACATACGTGCTTTCATTATTAGCTCTTGCAGTTGCTCTGTGACTCTTCCTATGTGGGCTCCAGTTTGACTAAGGTTTTCTAATGGTACAGTCTTATCTTCTGCTTCGTGTAGTTGGGTAATCTCAGATACTAAACGGGTTCTGTCAATAACGAGTTCTCCTACTAAATTCATCAGTCCGTCTAAGATCTCTACATCGACTCTAATGGTTGAAGATATAACCGAATCTGCTTTAAATTTTCTTTCTATATTTGTAAGTTCTTTGTCTTTTTTCTCGGATCTGGACTCATCTTTCGCTTCTTCTTTTGGTTTTTCTACAACTTGCTCTGTCTCTGAAGCTTCTGTTTTTATTTCTTGCTTTGGTTTGGCGTCTTTATTAATCTCTTCGATTTTAATTTTTCTTACATCGGGAACATTTGCTAGTTCTTTTTCTATTTCACCTTTAGATGCTCCTGTAACTAAAAGAACCTTAACTTCACTATCTTTCAATTCTGATTCGATATTTTGCATAGTAGGATCACTAGCAATTATAGTTCCTTTTTCTTCTAAAAGCATTAGAATTTGGTAAGCACGAACTGCTGGTAAAGTATTTTCTAGATTCAAAAGTGCTCTAATTGTAAATACCTTATTCCCATGTGCCTTCGCATTTTCTAAGGCAATATTAACTAATTGAGGAACAAAAAAAGCGGTTTGAACACTTTCTTCCGTTGCGGAAACTTCCTTTTTTGCTTGGGATGTGCTTTGGCCTATCAGTCTTAATTTTTCAATAAGTTCATCAGGTGAATAACCACTTTCTTCGTCTGTGGCAATCTCTTCGTTATAGATTCTTAAGGCATCAATACCTTCAAGAAGAAGATTAATAAACTCAGGTGTGACCTCTCTTGTGCCTTTGCGAAGCTGATCTAATAAATTCTCCATTTCATGGGTAAGCTTAGCCATTCCAGTGTGGCCAAGTGCTGCCGATGAACCTTTAAGTGTATGTGCTGCACGAAAGATAGCCTGCAAAAGCTCTGTATCTAGTTCATCTGAACTTTTTTCCAGATCGATGATACCCTCTTCTAACGTTAATATCTGTTCTTCTGCTTCTTCCAAAAATATTCTAATCTCTTCTGGGCTTGCCTCTAAGCCGAGTCCCATTTAACTCACCTGCCTTTTTAACTTACTCTAGTCTCATTGCTATTAGCTATAGCTATCTTCGGTAGATTAATAAGTATAATAAGTCTACCGTTTACCTTAGCAATACCTTCTAGGTAGTCTTTATTGATCCCGGCGACCATATCTGGAGCAGGCTCAATTTCCTCACTAGAAATCCTTAACACTTCTTTAACTGCATCTACAATAACACCACAAACTTCATTACCAACTTCAATCACTACAATACGGTTATCTTCGTGATGTGTCTTTTCCATACCAAAACGTAAGCGAAGATCAAGCACAGGGATAATCTTACCTCTTAAATTAACAATACCTGCAACAAATTCACTTGTTCTAGGAACATTGGTGATCTTTTGATCGTCCATTTTACGTATTTCTTTTACAGTTTCAATGTTTGCACCAAATTCCTCTTCTCCCAAACGAAACACTACTACTTGCTTGTCCATTGTTTGCGATGTTTCTAAGGGTTTGTTGGCCACTAGGCTTACCTCCCTCTCTTGTTTTATTCCTAGCACACATTTTATCATAAAAGATGTTATTGATTCCTCTATAACGTAATAATACAGCCAAATATTACTTTGTTAAACAGTTCTCTAAAGAAAATTCCAAATCCTTCCAAATAAAAACCTATATACAAACAGAGCCGGGGACAAATAATGTCTCCGGCTCTCTAGCCTTATTTAGTCCTTAAATAAGCTAAACTATTCGTAAATCTCTACTTCGGCGACCCACATAATATTAGGTCTCTCAGGATTGCCGCCACCTGCAGGTTGAATAATTCTAATAGTATCGGTACGAACAGGTTCTTTGAAGTAGATTTCAGTTACCTGATATCCTAGTGCATCCCCTTGTTTTCTAATAACTTCTTTGACAAGAGGATTCTTATCTTTTGATTTTGTTGAATCATAAACTACCTTACCATCTGCTTCAATGATGATTTCTTCAGAATACCAGAAAGTTCCCCTGTCTCTTGCCCACCAGATAAAGATCTCTTTAACATTTACTTTACCTGGTAACCAAAACTCTAACCAATGATCATCCGGCATATCTAAGCTTGCCCATGCAACCTCAGACCATCTACCTTCTTCCGAGGCATAGTTCCGTTCTCCATCATTAACTACACTTGGGTTATAACCACCATAGTTACTACTTGATTCCACCTCAGAATAGAGGGCAACATTCTCCGCTAGTGAGACAGTTGACAATACGAGAACAAAGGCCATAACTAACCAAATACGTCTCTTCATGTAATATCCCCCCCAATTTTTTTGATACACATAAAGAACATAAGCTTTAATGTTTAAGTTTTAAACCTTAGCCCTTCAATTCTGTTTTTCCACATATATCTCTTTTATTCCTTTAATTGGAAAGTGATCTTTTGACCTTTGGCAAGATAAGTTATTGTCCCTAAAGCTAGTTCTAAGACCATCTCAGTTTTTCTAGAGTATGGAAGTATCTTTCCAGGTAATACCGAAGGAAAGAAATCGACAACAAAACCATCTTTACTTAAATAGACTACATCTATAGGTGCTTGCATAAAAAAAGTATGGATCTGTTTGCAGGGAATAATCAGAAGTGCATCCCCTTTTTGGGGCTTTTTCCCGATAAAACCAACCAATCGTGATAAAAAGGAACAGGCCATATCAGCTTTGATGACCTGCTCGTTAATGAAAATCTCAACCACTTAATTCGTTCATAGGAACAATCCCTGAACGAAGTGCTAGTACAGCAGCTTGTGTTCGGTCTGTTACCTCTAATTTTCTCAAAATATTACTTACATGATTTTTAACTGTTTTTTCGCTAATAAAAAGTGTCTCTGCTATCTCTTTGTTACTCTTACCTTGAACAATCTCTTCTAAGATTTCTTGTTCTCTTCTTGTTAAAACACCATCATCATATTGGCGTCCTTCTTTTTCAGATTGAGATACTTTTTCCATAACCTGATTAATAAGATTTGAAGGAAAATAGCACTCACCCTCATAAACCTGTCTGATGGCTTTTGCCACTACAGATGGATCAGCATCCTTAAGGATATACCCCTTTGCTCCGGCCCTCATAAGAGCCAACACATACTCTTCTTCATCATGGAAAGTAAGAACCAATACTTGAACATCACTAAATCGCTGTTTAATCCGGCGAGTAGCTTCTATGCCATTTACCCTTGGCATATTAATGTCCATTAATACCACATCTGGCAAAAGTGTTTCTACCAATCTAATTGCTTCTTCGCCATCCTCGGCTTCTGCAACAATCTCAATATCGCCTTCTAAGCTTAGGACCTTACTCAGTCCCTGTCTAAGTAAAGGATGGTCATCGGCTAAGAGTACTCTAATCTTAGCTCCCATTGTATTCACCTCCTGAAATATTGTGGGCTACTCGAGCCCAGACTTTAGTCCCCTGGCCATAGCCGGTTTCTACCCCAAATTGACCTCCTAGAAGCCTTACCCTCTCTTCCATACCCAAAAGACCAAAGTTTTGGTTCTCTGAAGCAACCTTTTTTGCTTCTTGCAAATCAAAGCCAAAACCATTGTCAATGATTTGCACAATAACATCATCTTCCGTAAATTCAACTCGAATAGTTATATTGCTACACCCTGAATGTTTAAGAGCATTATTAATAGCCTCTTGTATTAAGCGAAATAAGGCAACCTCTACGGCTGGATGAAGTCTTGTCTCTTCTCCTATGTCAACAATATCGATTATTACAGGAGTATTTTTTTGAACTATCGTAATATATCTTGTCAAAGCGGGCAAGAGACCCAAATCGTCTAATGACATAGGTCTTAGATCAAAAATTATCTGCCGCATCTCTACTAAAATATCTTGAACCAATTTTTTTATCTCTGCCATTTCTTTGGAAACTTCCACTGAATCGTTTCCAGCTTCATGAATTTTTTGGCAATAATCTGCTCTTAAGGCTACATTGGCCAAAGACTGAACTGGACCATCGTGTAACTCTCTTGCTACTCTTTTTCTCTCTTCTTCTTGAGCGACAACAACCTGCACACCGTATAAATATCTATTTTGCATATCGGCAAATGCCTTAGATGCTATTTCCAAATTACCTTTTAGAACCTCTGCGGCGATTGACATCTGAGATACCATTTTTTCCGAGCGTTGTACCATCTCTTTAAGACGTCTCATTGTACGATCTAATTCGTCGCGGCTCTTTTTAAGCTCTCTTTCACGTTCTCTTGCAGTAGAAAGCCTTAGCTGTAAATTATAAGCTGTATCATAAGCCTCTCGTATTTCTTCTTCGGAATAATTTGCAAATTCTTTACTAACCTGCATAAGTTTAATACGTGCTCTTTGGAACAGATGCTCTACCTCATCAACTTCATCAATTGTTTGGTCTAATTCAGCACGTATATCATCTAGAAGAAGTTTTACTCTAGTATACTCCTGCCTTGCAGCTTCGGAGATATTAAAAATTTCTTCTTTTCCTTTTTCTACAGCATCAATAGTTTTTAGAAAAGCCTTATCAAGTTCTTTTATATCAAATGTCTCAGGAAGACTCACCCCAACTGCCCCCTTCCTGATACAGCTGCCTGTCCCACTTATTCTCCAAACAAGCATCTATATCCTCGAAACTACTCTAATTGTAGATATTATCTAACTCTGCCCAAAAAGCCTAAACATCCAGCTAAAACTTGTTTTCTTTCTATTTTTTCTCATACATGCTTTGGAAAATGAATCAAAGGTCCCAAATAGAAAGAAAACAAGTTTTAGCTGGATGTTTAGGCTTTTTGGGCAGAGTTAGATAATATCTACAATTAGAGTAGTTTCGAGGATATAGATGCTTGTTT
>DUTE01000283.1 GCA_012842235.1 Bacillota bacterium | reverse complement strand
CAACCACAGTTAGACCATACCCTTGAACCCAACCGGCTAAGATAACTGTACCATCTGCTGCCACTTTAATATCTCGGCCAGAGGGTGCTGCTATATCTAAACCAGTATGGAAACGGTTTTCATTCAAAATAGGATGAAGTCTCCAGCCATAATCAGAGGATATACGTCCTTGAACAGGCCAAATCATTTTGAGGGCTTGTTTTACCCCATCATCTTCTCTAGTTTTTTGCTGAAGTTTTCTGATTGCTTCTCCTAGTTCTTCAGAAGCTCTTTCCATCTCCCGTAATGCCTTATCATATAAAGATTTTTCTTTTTCCACATTATTAAGGGCCTTCTTTTTTTCATCTAAGGTCTTTTTTATCTCTTTTTCGTTATTCTCTAGTTTTTTCTTAGAACTTTCCAGATCGTTTTTCTTCTTATTTAGCTCTTGTTTTTTAGTTTCTAATTCATTTACCTTTTTTTGATGTTCTTCATACAGAGTAGTCGTTTTTTCAACAGCAGTAAGATCAGCTGCTAAAAACTGTTTCATTTGATGAGAACGGATCCAAAACTCAGAGATACTGTTGGAATCAAAAACAAAAGACCACCAACCTCTTGCATTGATCTTTTGCATATGTCTTAAGCCTTCTTGAGCCTCTTTGCGAAGAGCATCAAGCTTTTTTTCGCTCTCATTTAGTTCGTTTTGTTTTGCCTTAAGCTCGTTCTCTAACACTTTTAATTCTTTATTTAGTTTTTCGATAGAATTGTTTATTTGTAACTTCTCTCGTTCCAAATTATCAAGTGATTTATCTAGTTCGTTTAGGTTTGATAGTATTTGTTTTTCTTTTTTATTACTTGCTTCAAGATTGGCACGAATCTTTTCCATTTCTTTGTTAAGTGCATCGTATTTTTGCTGCGACTCTTTTAAATTTGTTTCCGCAAAAGATATCGGGGTAATTAACACTAACAATATTACCAAAGATAATACTAATCTTTTGGCCAATACCGACGCACCCCCCAAACACTGCCTATAAAGCTTATAACAAAACCTAAGATTAAACCTGTAGATATAACGATTGTTTTTATTGAATCTAGAGGTTTAAGTGGTAGATAAGGAAGAGAGATAAGTGCCCAACCTATTAAAGCTTTATAACTATATAAGACAATTAAAATTGCAATACCAGCACTAAGTAAACCTAAAATAATCCCTTCCCATAAAAAAGGAGAAACTATATATAATGGTCCTGCTCCAAGAAGTCTCTCTAAGGCGATCTCTTCTTTGCGAATAGCAAAACTTAGCCTTAATGTATTTGCTACTATAAGCGAGATTGCCACAACTAAGATAAAAAATAACAGTAAACCAAAACCACCACTTATCCTTTGAAGATTCACAAGAGAATCAGTTGCCTGCCCACCGTATACAACATCATCAACCTCTGGCATTGCTTTGACGATCTCGACTATCTGTGGTATTGTCTGAGAATCTTTCACCTTTAAGGAGTAGCTTGCTTGAAGTGGATTTTCTGCTAGGACATTTTTTAAATATTCTCCTTTTAGTTGATAACTCTCAGCCATTTGATTTAAGGCTTTATCAGGAAAATGTCCTAGCAGAAAATCCACTTCAAGCAAGCTACTCCTTAAAGGTGAAAGATTCTCAGACAATACCACAGAT
>DUTE01000282.1 GCA_012842235.1 Bacillota bacterium | reverse complement strand
CAAGCCAACACCAGAGACTTCATCGATGTGCCCTTAAACGGATTTTTAGGCCCGCCTTCGAAGATAGTGCTAGTGACTAGGATACTGTGTCACCTCTTCCTTCGATAGAAGTATATCATTTACATATAATAAGTGCAACAAGAATACCAAGTAAAGCTCCAGCTAAAACCTCGAAAGGACTGTGCCCTAAAAGCTCTTTTAACCTCTGCTGTTTGAACTCACCTTTTTGAAAAATCTCAGCCATTAATTTATTTAATACTTCAGCCTGTTTTCCCGCAGCTCGCCTTAAGCCTGCAGCATCATACATGACAATCATAGACAAGACAAAAGAAATAGCAAATTCAGTACTACTAAACCCATGTAACAATCCAACTGCCACAGCTAGGCCTGAAACAAAAGCAGAGTGCGACGATGGCATGCCTCCTGTACCTAGAAAGTGTTTCCAGCTAAAGCCTCCTCGTGGTCTAATTGCAGTAAACCCTTTTAGAGTTTGAGCAATTGCCCAAGCAACAAGAGCCGAACGCATAGCTAGGTTTTGCCACATACTAACAATTAAATTCAAGTGCTTCACCCTCCTATGCCTTGCTAGCTCTCACGTACTAAAACATATTGAGCTAAGCCAACTAAGATCTCTTCTCCTGGTAAACCATTGGCAGCATCAATTGCTTTTGCTACAGCTTCTTTGGCTAACTCAACTGATCTTTCCATACCAAAAAGAGTAGGATAGGTGGATTTACCTTGTTCTTTATCCTTGCCGAGAGTTTTGCCTAGCTTTTTTGGATCACCAATTACATCTAAAATATCATCTGTTATCTGAAATGCCAGTCCTATATTATTGCCATATAATGTATATTTTGCCAACAAACTTTCTCTTTGAGCAGCCAATGCTCCAAGCCTTAGAGACACAGTGATAAGTGCACCGGTTTTTTTACTGTGGATTTTTTTCAACTCATCGTAGGTTATTTCAGTATTTTCAAAAGATAAATCGAGTACCTGACCACCGACCATGCCTTCAGCACCTGCAGCAACTGCAAGCTCTCTAGCAGCCATTAGCGGATTATATTTTAGATCGAGTACAGTCTCAAAAGCTTTTGTCAAAAGTGCATCTCCGGCTAATAAAGCTGTAGCTTCATCAAAAGCTTTATGACAAGAAGGTTTTCCCCTTCGAAAATCATCATTATCCATACATGGTAGATCGTCATGTATTAAAGAGTATGCATGAACCATTTCAACTGCACAAGCAGCTGGTATAGCTAGTTCTTCTTCGCCATACGCAGCTAATATAGCAAGTGCTGCGCGTAATCGTTTACCACCACCAAGCAATGAATAGCGCATAGCCTCGAAGATAACCTCGGGTTCCTGTACAGATATGTATCTGTCTAGTTCTTTTTCAACAACTTCAGCTGCTTTTTTTAAATATTCAACAGCTACTACTAGATCTTCTTTTTTTTCCATCTTTTTGCCTCCAACCTCCATATGTTAAGGTCAGCTTTCGATCTTTTCTTCCTCTTCCATAGCCGCCAATTCATCTAGTTTTTTGCTAGCTATATCTAGATTTTGTTTAAGTTCTCTGGCAAGCTTAGAGCCTTCTTCATAGAGTTTTAAGAGCTCCTCAAGACTACTTTCGCCTTCTTCTAGCTTTTGCACAATCTCTTCGAGCCTATTTAGTGACTTTTCGAAATTTTTCATCGATGAAGCTGTTTTAGCCATTTTCCTTACCCCTCTCACTTGCCTTTGTTTGATTAACACCAACTACTTTTGCTTCTATTTGACCATCTGCTAAAACAATAGTAATGTTAGTTCCACTTTTTACGTTCAAAACACTCCGAATAATCTCTTTTTCTTTATATACCACAGCATAGCCTTTTTTAAGCAGATTTTCAGGATTAAGAAGATTTAGACCATATTCCAAACTAGTAACTTTCTCTTTCAGCTCCCACATCATATTCTTTTTGCTGTTTTCTAAGCGTAGAAACAGCTCTTTTATTAAGGCTTCCTTAGCTAAAATCTCCTTTTGTGGGCTTACTTCCTCTAGTGCTTTATTAACAGCTGAAAAAGCCTGTTTTTTCTGCTCAAAAGAGTAAAGAGCTTTAGCAGTTAACAGTTTTTCCAAGGCATTTATTTTCTCGTTTATTTTTTTAAACTCTTTTTGTGGCTCATGTTTTTCTAAGGTTTTAACTAAAAGAGCAAGTCTTTTGTTAGACAGATTTAGTTCATTATTAACATACGTATCTAAACTATATTCCAAAGATTCGATTAAATCATAGACCTCAACAATATCTGGCACAGCTACTTCTGCGGCTCCTGATGGTGTTGGCGCACAATAATCTGCAACAAGGTCAACTATCGTACGGTCAATCTCATGGCCTACACCTGTTATAGTAGGTACATTTGAGTCAAATAGTGTCCTTGCGACCTTCTCGTCATTAAAAGCCCAAAGATCGTCACTTGACCCACCTCCCCTAGCTAAGATCAACACATCAAGATCAGTCTGATAGGCCTTTTTTAATGCTTTAATGATACTTCCTGGAGCTTCTTCTCCTTGAACCGTACAGGGAAACAGTTTTATTTTAGCTAATGGCCATCTTCTACCAATAATGCGTCTAATATCAGCAATAGCAGCTCCTGTCTTAGAAGTAACCACACCTATAAGAAAGGGGTAGCTAGGTAAAGCCCTTTTTTGTTGAAAAAGACCCTCTTTTTCTAGTTTCTCCATAAGTTGTATTAAAGCAAGTCTATAAGCGCCCATGCCAGCACTTTCCACTTCAGTAGCAAGCATTTGGTATACGCCTCTTGTTCTATAAACTGAAACGGAGCCTTTTACTATAACTTCTATACCAGAGGTTAAAACAATTTGAAGATTCTTTGCCTGAGATGCAAAAAGAACCACTTTTAAGGTAGCATCTTCATCTTTTAGGTTAAAATACCAGTGACCCATACTCGATCTAGTACATTCGGCGATTTCTCCCTTAACCCATATCGCTTTAAGATCAGGTGCATACTCTAACTTTTCGGCAATTTTTTCCGTAAGTTGTGATACTGTATATACCATTTCTTGCACTGTCAAATCGCCTCCTGCTACCAGTCTTTTTACTTTTTATTAGTCTAGATGCCAAATACTATTTAACGTTTTGATCATGACACCACTATTATTAAAAACAAGAGTGGTTATTGAGCAATTATCGATAACAAACCGAGACCGCTTGTTTGCAGAGATACCAAGAATCTGGCAAATCAAAGTTTTGATAATTCCACCATGAGAAACAAGAACAACGTTATCTTTTCGATGATTTTTCATAGTGTATTCCCAGAGATTTTGAACTCTTTTTTCAATATCTGCTCTACTTTCGCCACCAGGATATCCCTGATTCCTACCTAATTTTAACCATTCGGGATATTGCTTCTTCACATCATCCCAAAGCATACCTTCTAATACACCAACATCTACTTCCCGTAAGTCTTGGAGAATTTTGATCTTCTGGTTAGTAGCTAGGGCAATAAACTCAGCGGTTTCATATGCTCTTTTAAGATCACTTGAATACATAACGTTAATATCTTCATCTGCTAATGCTTTGGCTACCCTCTTAGCCTGATCTCTACCTTGCAAATTTAAGGGGATGTCGAGCTGACCTTGGTATCTGTTCTCCTTATTATAGTCAGTAATACCGTGTCTTACTAAATAGATATTACCCATAAATATCCCCCTTATAAAGTGCTGTAGCAACTCCTAGAGCATTATCCCCACTAGCTTTTTCTGAGGCAAAATAAAGTCTAAAGGAATATGGATGGTTAAGATCTTTTACTAATCTCTCTTTAATGATCTTGT
>DUTE01000281.1 GCA_012842235.1 Bacillota bacterium | reverse complement strand
TATTTTCGAGTTGGCAGATATGGTATTCTAACCTTTGTTTATCAGCTACCCAGTAACTAGCCTGATTAATTATATCCGAATTGCCAGGAAGAACAAAGTTCTTAATCTGAAATCCTCTTGCACTTTGAGCAAGTGTTGCCCATTTAACCATTTCAGTTGGGGTTAAGTTGGTACGTATTGCGTCTTTTAATTTAGGAACTAGATTTGGCAACTTACCTAAGTTAGATGGTCTAGAAACCTCGTTAACTAACGCTTCAATAAATTTCTGTTGCCTACTTACTCGTCCTACATATCCTGCATTAGTAAGAGATATATCACCATAACCATCACCACGATAACGCACATAATGCAAAGCCTGCTCTCCATTTAAACGTTGCTTGCCTGGCATTATACGAATATGCAATTTTTGAGAGTAGTCGTCATAAACCATTGGCATCTCTACATCAATAATTACCCCACCCAATGTATCAATGATTCTTTCAAAACCATGATAATCCATCTGCACATAATAATGAATTGGTATATTTAAAATATCCTCTACAGTCTTAATTAATGCAGCTCTACCTTTTTTGGGTAGTACTGCATTGAGTCTTTCTGTTTTGCCATCTACAACTAACTTTGTATCTCTAGGTAGCGATATTAAAGCTGCATTAGCGTTTCTCTCATCTACACTAACTACTACGACTGCATCTGTTCTTGAAATGCCTTCATTATTATCTAAACCTAAAACAAGAAAGTTAGTTCGAGGGTGGTACTGATATATATCTGGTGCTTTAATATTTTCTATAATCTCGGGCTTTTTTTCACGCGACCATGTGGTTTTTTCGTGCATCGAAGTAAGAGCTAAATAAATTGCAACAAATAAAGCTGTGGCAACAAGGACAAATGCCAAAAAAACATATCCTAATATAACTAATGCTCTATTTTTATTAGCAGCCATTTATAGCGAGCACAAAACAGCAGCAACTGCTTGTGCCTCCCTCCTGTCTATAAAGTATAAAGAATCAAGATTATTGTTTTCAACCTATTACTAGAGGTAATGTATCGTTTCTTAATGCTATTGTATCTTGATGAATAGGTAAGTCTTTGTCTATGAGATACAAAATAGATGAATTTATTACTTCAACTAAAGCCCTATTGTAGTCGTTAAGTGCTATAACACGTAGTCTATCTACACCTGGATAATCTCTAGCATCTTCTAGCTTATCAGCAAGAAAAACAATTCGAGCCAATTGCCCCATCTTTGGATGTCCTGTTACATGGTATGATATTGCTTCTTGAATAGAATGGCTTAAATTTAATTCCTCCCCTAAAACTGCCGCTGCAACTTTCCCATGCAAAACTACGGGGTTTTGTTGTTCAAGATCGCCAACTTCGATACCATATTCTCTTGCTAAAGTTATTAGCTCTTCATCTTTTATTTCTCTGCAAGTGTCATGAAGCAAACCTGCAACAAATGCTTCGTCCTCATCTAAGTTGTGTGCTTTAGCAAGCTTTCTTGCCATTATTGCTACTCTTTGAGAGTGTTCAAACCTCTCTTTAGTTACACTATTTCTAACAAACTCAATAAGATCCATATTTACTTCATTCCTAATTAAATATTATCCTTCAAATATCTTTTCGTCAAAAAAAGAAAGATGCCTGCTTTTGGTGTAATTTAGGAAAAGAGTTCTTGAAATTCATTCGTTTACGCCTAGCTCTTTACCTGAAAATATAAGAGCATAAAAATAAAAAACAGTCTCGATAATCTTTTAAGTAATAATATATGTATTAATCTTTGTTCCTAAAACAAAAGTGAACCTAAAGACAAAAGCGATCTTCTCAAACGAGAAGACCGCTTAATACCCTATGTTCGATAACAACCAGCACTATTTTTAGTCTCTAGGAGCGCGAGGACGAGCCTCGTTTACCACGAGTTTTCTACCTTCTAAGGTATAACCATTCATTTCTTCGATGGCCTTTTCCATGCTAGCTTCATCGATTTCAACAAACCCAAAACCCTTTGAACGACCGGTCTCACGATCAGTAATGATTCTGACACCGATAACTTCGGATACTGCATTGCTGAAAACTGATTTCAACTCTTCTTCTGAAGTACTCCAGGGAAGATTGCCTACATACAAAGTCTTAGACATGCACTTTCCCTCCTTTCGGTACCGTATGGCCAAACCGGATCTTGAAACACTCGGGAATGTGTACAAAGGTACAGGAAAGTGCAAGACTCGTGTAAGCCCGAACGGTTAGTGATTCATATTAATGAACCCTCTATTAGTTAGTTTACCACATTTGAGAAAAAAATGTAAATATTTTTAGTTATTTCTATCCACTTTACGATTTTTCTGCATTTATAAACAAAAAAAATAACAGCTTTTTAGCTGTTTAAAAAGAAAATGGGGTGAACAGTGGGAATCGAACCCACGACCTCCAGGGCCACAACCTGGCGCTCTAACCAACTGAGCTATGCCCACCATATATGGCAGGGGAGACAGGAATCGAACCCGCAACACTCGGTTTTGGAGACCGATGCTCTGCCAATTGAGCTACTCCCCTGTTTAACCTTATTAATATTTATATGGCTGGGGTGCCTGGATTCGAACCAGGGAATACAGGAGTCAAAGTCCTGTGCCTTACCGCTTGGCGACTACCCAATATTTAACTATGTAAGTTTATTATAATCAAAATCTATCATTATATAATAAGCGCGAGACGG
>DUTE01000280.1 GCA_012842235.1 Bacillota bacterium | reverse complement strand
TCATAATTATACTGTGTTGTCTCAGGCTAAGACATTGCGCATTAATGATGTAGATTGAATATCATCACCATCGTCACTGGCAAATCTAATTCCTATAGATGCCAAACTCCCAAGATCGGCTATCTCTTTACCTAATCTTCCCCGAGTTAGGGGTGCTACAGGTAGTACTCTAATTACCGCATGATCTTCGAGATATTTTAGAAAAGCCTCCATCTCCCAGGGACTATCTAAAACAGGATTCGTATTAGGCATAGCAAGTACTGTTGTAAATCCACCTTTAGCTGCAGCTAGGGTACCTGTCTTTACTGTCTCTTTTTTAGAGAACCCAGGTTCTCTAAGATGGGTATGCAAATCGACAAATCCTGGAAAAATTGCTTTGTTCGAAACGTCGATAACTTTATCTGCTTCTCCTTCATTAAAACCTTCGACGATCTTTCCATCAGCTATATAGAGATCTTTAACCATATTATTTCCGTCTGAAAAGACTAAGCCACCTTTAAGCAGATATTTCAACGATCTTCCTCCCCTCAACCGCTGTATAGAGCATAGCCATGCGAGCAAAGACTCCATTTTTCACTTGTTCATGTATTTTACTACGTGGATTTTCTAGTACTGAGTCGGCAAGTTCTACCCCTCTGTTAACAGGTCCTGGGTGTAAGATCAAGCTATCTTTTGGTAAAAGCTCTAAGTTTTCTTCAGTTAAACCATAAAGGTTGTGATATTCGTTTAATGAGGAAAGTAAGCCTTGTTCTTGCCGCTCTTTTTGTAACCTCAAAAGTATTAAAACATCGGTATCTTTAAGACATTCTGGCCATAACGTTGTCTTTGTCTCTGGAGGCATCAATGTTTTGGGACCTGCAAAAGAGACTGTTGCACCAAGCTTTCTTAAAGCTTCTGCATCGGATCTTGCTACTCTGCTATGAAGAATATCACCGGCGATTAGAACATTAAGATTGGTAAAGCTACTTTTATATTCTCTTATGGTCATTAAGTCTAAAAGACATTGGCTAGGATGTTGTGACCAACCATCTCCTGCATTAATAATTGGAATATTGATGTGTTTTTGCAAATAGCGGGTAATACCGCTTTCTTTGTGCCTGATAACTAAACAATCTGCACCCATAGCCTCTAAAGTCTTTGCTGTATCGATTAAACTTTCTCCCTTATTTATACTTGATGTATCTTCGTTAAGGTCAAGAACATTAGCGCCAAGTTTTTGTGCCGCTAGTGTAAAAGACATTTTTGTCCGAGTACTATTTTCCGAAAAAAATAGCGCCACCGTCTTGCCGTTAAGATTTTTTCTGGTACCTTTACCAGCTTTATACTCATCGGCTAGATCTAGCAAGCGCTCTATTTCTTTAACACTAATCTCTGAAATTGCATGTATTCCTAGCATGCTCTTCACTCCTTCGCAAAAAAAATACCTCCGGTTAGGGAGGTTACATAGCGCCATAACGCCTGTTCTCCCTTAACGACCTCACTGGACCGTTTTTAAAGGGTATGCAGGACAATTCAACTTCGCACTTAGGCGAAAGGGCAAAGAGCTTTATTCACTTTGCTATTCGCCTTGTTAGCCTCACAGGACTAACTTAAAGGTTTCTT
>DUTE01000279.1 GCA_012842235.1 Bacillota bacterium | reverse complement strand
CACAAGCTCTTTCAAAATGCGCCCCTGAAAAGCTAGACACCCCCACATACAGAGCTTTACCCTGCTTCACTATGAGATCTAATGCTGCCATAGTCTCTTCTAAAGGGGTATGAGGATCGGGTCTGTGAGCGTAATAAATATCTACATAATCTAGCCCAAGTCTTTTTAATGACTGATCAAGACTTGCCACAAGATATTTTTTGGATAACCACTCACCATAAGGTCCAGGCCACATTCGCCAACCTGCCTTAGTAGAAATAATCAACTCATCCCTTGGCATATCTTTGATAATTTTACCAACAACCTCTTCAGCATGGCCCGGTGGGTTACCGTAATTGTTGGCCAAATCAAAGTGTGTAATCCCTAAATCAAAAGCTCTATACAAACATCTCTTTGTCTCTTCGAAAGATACATAATGTCCAAAAGTCTCATAAGCTCCGAGAGATATTGTAGGTAACATCAGTCCTGAACGTCCTGCTCTTCTATAGATCATCTTATCGTAGCGATCTTTTGCAAATACCAACTTTGCCTTCCCCCCTATATTTTGCTTTTCTTTCTAACGAACAGAAACATTTACCCTAGCACTAGAAGTAGTTTTTGCTGATCGAAGACAGGCATCTATCATATCTTGAGCTAGAAGTCCGTCAAAAAAAGTAGCAGGAGTCGCGTTAGATAGACTTTTTTCTCCCTTAACTTCTGCAACAAAAGCCTCCATCATATGCAACATAGCAAAATCACCTGGGATATAAGGAACACCTATCAAACGGTATTCTTCTCCTTTGGGAGCATACCATAGCTCATCTTTTAGACCCCGGGAATATACTAGCCTAAGAGCTCCTTTTTTACCAAATAATTCAATACTCCAACCACCTAGTCCTCTAGTTACCCTACTTGCTACGGCAATTCCAGAGACCTGGTTTTTGGTCTCAAAAATGAGAGAATTAAAGTCATCTACGTTCATTAAAACATCCTTACCACCATTTTGTCTTTGGGGATTTACCGTCATTGAATGAGCATAAACAACAGAAAATTCATCACCGGTAACATATCGATAAAGGTCAAAGATATGTGAGCCCATATCTGCTAATTGACCAGAACCACTTAGCTTTTTTTTGTCTCTCCACAAAAGGGGTCCTACAAAGAGACCTGAATCATTTTCAGCCCACAAACGGGCATGAAAAATCTCACCTATTAATCCATCTGAGACTACTTCTCTAGCTTTTATTGCACTTTGTAAAAAACGAAACGTAAAGCCTACATGATTAACAACTTCACTTTGTAATGCTACATTTACCATTTCTTGGGCCTCACTGGCATTTAATGCCAACGGCTTTTCGCAAAAGACATGAATACCTTTTTCCATAGCAGCTATAGCTATTTCTTTGTGACTATTGTTAGGTGTTGTTATGGTGATTGCATCTAAGCTCTCATTAGATAACATTTCTTTATAGTCCTGGTATACTTTAGAAATTCCTAGACGCTGAGCCTGCTTTTGAGCAGACTCTTTTTTTCTGCCTACTAAAGCAATGACCTCTGTATCTTTTGCCTCTTTAAGACCTGGAACATGGCATTCTTCACTCCAATAGCCGGCCCCTACAACTGCAACTCTCACAGCCAAAACATATCATCCTCCTTGTAGGATATCACTTACATTTGCAAATACCCCAAGATTAAAACAGAGATTGAATCTTTTAGTAGTGTATATGATCATCTGATTATGTGATTTTACAGACAAATATCTCTGTTGTCTTAGCATAGGACAGCAAAAAATATTAAAGCAAGGCATTAACAAGTGGTGTAACAAGTCCCATGAAAAAACCTAATAATCCCCCTAACCAAGTAATAGCAACCAATTCTTTTTTAGCCAAAACCAGTATCATCTCTTCTAATTCGTGAAGATCAAAAGAGTTTATCTTATCTTCTATTACCTGAGTTAAATTAAACTCCATAAAAACAGTTGTAAGAAAAGCAGGCCCTTTTATTTGATATATACGTACTACTTTATCGATTATCTTTTGCCAATTCTTTTCATCTACCACATTAACGATATTACTTATTTGCACCTTTTCTAGCCGACATAAAAGATTAAAAATTACTCTTTCTAGATTTTGCGTAGCTTTCTTAGAAGAGACCAAAGTTAGTATTAAATCTTTTGTAAGAACATGCTGTTTGGCAATACCGTTTAGCAGTAATTCCACACTTGCGTCGATACCTACTGTAACTCTCTCTTCTCCCAATAACGCAACAATTTCCTGAGGATTCTTCTGGAGAAACTCACCTATTTTGTTCTCTATAACCTTTTTTAAATATTCCTTATTCTCACTCTCTGCCAAAAAGCCTAAAATGGCATTGCTAACTTCTCGGGCAATTGCTGTAGTATCAACAAACAAACCCATAAAAGACCTAAACGTCCTTTTCTTGAGATAAAGGTCAATCTGCTTTTTGATTAATTCCTCTGTTTGTGGTCTCGTTACAAAATGGCTTGCTTCAGCGATAATCAGTTGGGCTATTCTATCTGATAGTTCAGGTATATGCTCTAAAATGTCGGCTGAAAGAAATGACAGTAGGGGTCTTTCTTCTTTTACAATGGCCTCTAAAAGACTAGATTTTAGCTGTAACATAATGGGAGAATCGTTTAGAATCGTATCATAAAAATCCGCTAACATTTGCTCAATTATTTCTCCTAAATGCTTGTCTAAAAAACAACGGTCTGTCAGTTTCCCACCTAAAAAATCAGACAATTGTCTTTTTTTTAACTCAATATCTTCAGTAAATATTTTTCTTGCTAAATCACCTACAGTGTCATTGTTTTCTCGAAGCTCGTCTCTTTTTTTGGTAAGAAATTTTTCTATAGCTAAAACCTTATCTGGTGCTACCGCTTCCTCAGCTAAAAACTCTGGGTTAAGGAGATTGTCTCCTACTGAATCGGCTATACTACGTGCAATTCTATCCCGTTCTTTGGGTATAAGTCCAGGTGTAAAAGGAATAGGTATTGGCCCTATTTTCAACTTTTTATATGGTCGAAAAAGCATCTTTATAGCTACCCAATTTGTAAAGTAACCAATAATAGCTCCGACAATTGGACTAATAATATAGATCGAGTTCATCTGTTCACCTCTTAACTAATTTGGTCACACTCTCCCTAAAAAACCTATCCCTAAGAAAGAGTATACTTATACCTGGATTGTACCAAAAAAACGGAGGCTTTTGCCTCCGTTTCTCTTATTTTTTTAGGGTTTTAATAAAACGTTGGTATTCTGCTACTTTTTGCTTCATCTCTAAAGACACTTGTTTATAAGCTGTATCTAGGGCATCCTCTGGTTTTACTCCCTGTAGCAAAACACTCATGGCAGCATCTCTAACAAAGCGATAGCCAATAACTGAACCTATACCATATCTCGGTGCTAAAGATTGATAGGATTGTTCATACATAACTTTTATGTGTTCTTGAGGAAAATAATCAATCTTTTTGGCCACTTCCATGTTAGCCGAGAAAAAGAACGCATTTGGCATTCTCTGCATAATTCTTCTGCCAAATTCAGCTTGAATTTCATCGCTAAAAAACCATTTGAGAAATTCCCAAGCCTCTTTTTGATGTTTTGATTTACTAAAGATACCATAGGGTAAAGGCCCATTGTAAATTGCATGGTTAATTGTACCATCACCCTTTTTAGTTCCCGGATATAAACCTAGATCCCATTTCCCACGAATATTGGGAAATCCGTTGTCAATGGCAGCATAGTTCCAGTTGCCACCTACGACAATTGGGTAGTCTCCGTTGGCAAAAGCATTCATGGGAATTATTTCTTGTGGTAACTTATAAACAGTGAAATATTCCATCATCTGTGCAAATCCGGCCTTAGCCTCTTTGGTATTGAGCCCACAGCTAATACCATCATCGTTTACATAGACCCCACCATTTTGCCAAATAAAGTTGAGAGCTGTCTGCCACTCAGGAAGCATATATTGAGAGATACAACCCATATTCATTTTTTTGGCTTGCATCTTAGGTAAAAGAACCTTTACATCATCCCAGGTCTCCGGATACATCCAGCCATTTTCTTGAAATATATCTTTGCGATAGTAAACTAAACCAAAACCAAACTCAACAGGGAGACCAAAAGCTGTTCCCATAAACTCTAGCGATCTCATCTGCCCTGGGTAGAGCTTCTTTTCCATCTCAGCAAATTCTTCAGGAAAAGCTTCTCTAAGATCCACAAGTCCTCCACGTATTCCAAACTCTACTGGCCATTCTGAACCAAAGCTAGCTAAATCAGGAGTATCCCCTGAGGCAAGAGCTAACATGGCTTTTGTCCAAAGATCATCGTAATTCAAAACAGTAATTTTAACATCAATACCGGTTTTGGGGGTAAACAGTTCTGAGGTCATAGATTTAATGACCTGCCCCACTTCATTATCGCGGGTAAACCACATATCTAATGTAACTGCCTGAACCGAGGACACCAACAACAATAAGACAGTCAAAACCCACCATTTACGCATTTAACTTCCCCCTCAAGTTTTTTCTAATAGCCGCTCTTTCTTTGAAAAATCGGTTTTTTTGCTTTTTCTGGCGGAACTAAGGACTGTTTACTATAACCAATGAGATCCTCTCTATTGGCCTTTTTTAAGGCTTTTCTTACTAAAGGCCAGTTGCGTCTATCTTGAAATTGTAAAAGAGCTCTTTGCATTCTCTTTTCCTCTTCATTAGAAATATGAACTTTTTCTCCAGTAAAAGGGTTCTCTCCTGTGTACCACATAGCTGTTGAGACCGTTAAGGGCAGGGGAATAAAATCCTGTACTTGTTCAAAAAAACGTCCTTGCTTTTTTAAATACAATGCTAATTCAATCGCATCTTCTAAAGTGCTTCCTGGGTGAGAAGATATGAAATAAGGAACAATATACGCTTTTTTACCTTGTCTTTGGCATATTTCTGTATAAGTCTGACAAAACTCTAAGTAGGTACTGTGCTTTGGTTTGTTCATCTGCCTTAGAACATTTTGGGAAATATGCTCAGGAGCAACTTTAAGTTGTCCTCCTACATAATGGGCAGACAATTCATTGAGAAAAGACTTGTCTTTCAAAGCTACATCAAAACGGACACCTGATTGTACAAAAACTCTCTTAACCCCTTTAACTTGGCGAATCTGATTCAAAAGCTTAACATATTCATCTTGCTTTAGTTCAAGATTAGGACAAATTTTGGGGGTTAAACAATGACGTTTGGCACATACGCCTTTAATCTTTTGTAATCTACACCTTGCTTTATAGAGATTAGCCGAAGGCCCACCTGCATCATCTATTGTACCGCCAAACTCTTTGTTTTTAGCAATTTTTTCCGCCTCTTGTAAAATAGATTGCTCACTTCTAGATTGAACTATGCGTCCTTGATGTAGGGCAAGAGTACAGAAATAACACTCCCCAGGACAACCTCTGTGAGTAGTGATACTAAAACGAACAGTATTTAGTGCAGGGACACCTCCTAGATGATCATAACAAGGATGTGCCTTTCTTTGAAAAGGAAGGGCATATATCTGATCAAGTTCCTCAGTAGAAAGTGGCTTTGCAGGCGGGTTTATAACTACATACCAATCATCAAATTGCCTTTGTACTACGGGATTTCCTCTATAAGGATCGAGTTCTTGATAAAAAAGTCTAAAAGCCTTATTAAACTCTTTTTTGTCTTTAATATTATCAAATGGGGGAAGTACTACAGTGTTTTGGCTAATGTATGGCTCTTTTTTTCTATAGGCAATACCGTCTAAACCATAAAGGCTCTCAACTCCAAGTCCTAAGGAAAGATTTTCTGCGATAGCGGCAATCTGCCTCTCACCCATTCCGTAAACTAAGATATCTGCTTTAGCATCAAACAAAATAGAGCGACGCAACTTATTACTCCAATAATCATAATGGGCAAGACGACGCATACTTGCTTCTATCCCACCGATAATAATAGGTACCTTAGCAAAAGATTCTCTTATTTTATTACTATAGACAATAGTGGCTCTATCAGGTCTTAACCTGGCTTTTCCTCCTGGAGAGTAAGCATCTCTTTTTCTTTTTCGCTTCGATGCAGTATAATTTGCAACCATTGAATCAAGATTACCGGCACTAACACCAAAAAAAAGCTTTGGCTGGCCTAGCTTTTGGAAATCCTTGGTTTTTCGCCAATCTGGTTGAGCTATTACGCCAACTCGGTATCCTAAACTTACAAGGTACTTTCCTAGTAAAGCCGGACCAAATGATGGATGATCAACATATGCATCACCAGAGACTAAAATAATATCTAAGCTATCCCAACCCCACTCTGCCATCTCCTCTTTACTCATAGGTAAAAATTTGCTTTCTAACATCTATCCCCCGCCTTCTAGATTTAGCCATTTAAGCAATGTCCCAATCTCTGTTCCTTTTTCTATCAAAATTGCATAATCTATCTTAATCCTCAGTTACCGTTTATTAACTAGCTTCCTTTTCTTTGTTAAGCCACCAATCTTTAGGTTCTATAACTCTAAGACAATATGTCTGATCTTTAATCATAGACTTACCTGAAGGGCCAAAGTATTCAATAGCTTCACTTGGACCCTTTCCGGCGTTAGATGACCAGTATTTCATACCCACTATTTCATTAGAGGTATTTCTTAACCATTCAAGGAATATCACAGTATGGCCACTGCCACTATGGCGCCATAATTGAACAAAATCTCCTGGACGAACTTCATCCCAATTATCTATTTCATAACCAAGACCCCAAGCCTCTAATGCAGTCTTAATCGTTTTTCGATCTCCACTAGTTCCATACCAGGCACGTCTAAAAAATTCCATTTGAGCAAAACTAAGACCACCTATAGACTCTGGCAAATTATAATCTTTAGCATATTTTAAATATGAAAGAAAAAAAACCTCAAACGTTATACCTGAACAATAACTCCTATGTCTTGGATCTCCTTTTACTAAAGTCATTCCCTGATAAATAAGATCTTGAGTCACCCCAGGATAGCTTGACCACTCGTAGGTATACGAACCATCTGTGGGATATAGTTTCATCTCAGCAAGTACATAGTCATTAAATGTTTTTGTAGTTGCCATTACAACAACACTAAACAACAAAACTACTAAAATAACTATAAGATGCTTTTCTGTCATTAAAATACCTCCTTATCCAATAGATGTTTTCTCCATATGCAAAAATTTCCCTTGATAGTAGTTTCTTTCTTTAGCCTATTTATGTTAGATCATTGGCCATTTTTCTTACCCTTTGGTGATAATAAGAAAAATGGTATAATTAACTTAGACTATATAAATATTTAGCTTGACACTAGGTGTTGTTTATTCTAAAATAGGCAAAGTACTCTAGGTTGTCCTTAGCTCTGATGAGTGATGAGTACATGAAAGGGGGAAGCCTCATGTTTGATTTTCTACACAATCGTAGGATTCCAGATGGTTTTCGTCTCCCAAAGTGGTTTCTAAGAGAATATTTTGGTATCGATGATGAACAGCTACAGGTTGAAACTAATTTAGTTTTAGAAAAGTTGGCACAACAGATCGATGATCTAGCTGAAGATGATTACTCCCCCATATCTATTTGGTTAGCATATCAAATCATCTCAGATCAACTTTCCGAAACACTTAGTGATTCTGTGGAAATCTACCATAGGCTAGCCCAAGGGGAGCTAACTCCAAGGGAAGCAATAGCTTTAACTAGACTGAGGCAGATAGAAAGAGAATTAATTGATTATGATGATGACGATGATGATGAATAGATTAGTAATTGAGCCCCATAAGGGGCTTTTTTTTATTACTCCTAACGATACCAACTTCAAAACTGATTTGAATAGTTCTTCCCACTATGTGATATTACATAAAAAAAGCAAAGCAGGAATACTTGGAAATTTACTAAAATACTACAAAGTGGAGGTATCTAAATGAAGAGATGTTCTATTGTTTTCTTTTTGGTACCTCTTTTGTTCCATTGCTAAGAAGATAACTGTTTGGATTGATAGGATATGCCAATGAAGAAATTCCCCTAATAAAAGAGATTACAAATTGGTATATAACACTCTAATGTTAGCTTTTGAAGTAAAAAATGAATTTGTAATCTCTTTTATTAGGGCAGTTTCTT
>DUTE01000278.1 GCA_012842235.1 Bacillota bacterium | reverse complement strand
TGTTTAGAGTGTATAACGCATTTTGATACAGGTTGTTTAGTTAGTAAAGTTCTGCAAGTAAATAGGATAACGATACAAAAGAATACTTCAAGTCAAAAATAGAGCAGGAGAAATCTAGAAGAAATGATGAAAGAAGTTATCTTAAGCAACTTTTAGCTTGGTAAATGAAAGAAACTTAGCTATAAAAGCTTAAGACAATTTTTAATTCGCTAAGGGGGCTTACTTAGTGGACTCAAAGATATTATTGTGGTTAACTATACTAATAATTTTGTATACATCTTTACCTTTATTTTTCTTCAAAAAAGTAACTAATTCCATTCATTATCCAGAGCGAGTTCTTTATTATAAGCTAAAAAAATATGATCTTTACCCAGGAGAGCAGTTTGAAAAGGTTGCTACAGAAGATGTTGAAATAACTAGCATAGACGACTTGAAATTGCGAGGTACATATATTCCCTACTTAGATCAAAAAGGCAATGAATGCTCGGATAACACAATTATCCTTGTTCATGGATATACAACATCTTCAGTCTTTATGATGCAGTATATAGATACTTTTCAAGAACACGGTTGGAATATTCTTCTAATAGATCAAAGAGGCCATGGTAAAAGTGAAGGCAAGTATGCATCATACGGACGCTATGAGAAATATGACCTAGACAGCTGGGTAGACTGGGTGGTAAAGCGAAATGGTAAAGATAGTGTAATAGGCCTTTTAGGTGTATCTATGGGTGCAGCTACAGTTTTACAGTATGCTCAAATAAACAATTATGTGGATTTTATTATTGCTGATTGTGGTTATTCTGATATGGAAGAGTTACTTAAGTATCAGTTTGATGTACGAGACATAAGAGTTCAGCCATATTATGACAGAATTAATTATTTGCTAAACAAGAGATTAGGTTTTTACGCAGAAGAAGTAAGCCCGATAAAAGCGATTGCCGACCAAGAAGTACCGATAATGTTTATCCATGGTAGTGAAGATGATTTTGTTCCTACTTACATGAGTGAAGAAATGTATAAAATCAAACCTGGGGTAAAAAAAATATTAATTATCGAAGGTGCAGAACATGCTGAAGCATATGTTATTAATAAACAGCTCTACGAAAAAGAGATGTGGCTTTTTATTGATTCAGTTTTAGCAAACAGATAAGATAATAACATAAATTACCTACTCCATTGAGTTCAAATATTTGCTTAAAAACAAAATGCGAAAAGTTTGACAAAAGGCACACAAAAAATGTGTGCCTTTTTTTCGTGTGTCCTGATTTAATGATGGAAATCAGCATTAGAATTAGTAGTTAAATCTACTAGATATCGTTAAAATGTGCGAAAGCGTTGTTACTTAAGTTGCTCTTCAATACTTCCCTGAGTAAATTGGTCAAATGCTAGATGTTTTATCTGAAAAATATTTACCAATGAATAACAAGAACTAACAAAAAAACACTTTAAGCGTCAAAGAGCTGTCACTGTTCTGAGGTATGATACAAATAGGTAAGCAAAAAGGAAAACAAAGAACATATGAATGTAAAAAATACGTAAATGCATTTAAGAAATATAGCTAAAAAGTCAAAGAAAGGAGATTGAAAATGGAATTGAAAAAATTGCCTAACGGTAGAATCAAGGCTGGGAAGTATGTCTTTACCAGGCACTTTATTGAAAGGTGGAGACAAAGACAAAAAAACAGTCCTTCTGATGAAAAAGTAGTAAAAGACGCACTAAAAAGACTAAACCATTCCTATCTTTTGAAATTAAAACCTAACGGAGAAGAGTTTAGGGAAAATCATGGGCTAATATTTGTAATAAAAGATAATGTAGTTATAACGGTTATGTACTCGAAAACCAAGCAGAGGATTGAGGAGTATTTTGACTCAATTGAATACCAAGTTAGCTAATAATAAACAAGGAATTATATTGAAAAAGTACCCTTTTGTTAGATTTTTTATTGAAGAAAAACCTTTTAGTATTTATCAATGACATAT
>DUTE01000277.1 GCA_012842235.1 Bacillota bacterium | reverse complement strand
TTCCGGCCAAGCGGTGCAAAATATGAACATTTTATTAGATATACCAGAAGAAACTGCTCTAGAATCGTTGCCGGTTTATCCGTAGGAGGAATAGAAATGTGGAAAAAAATTGAAGGAGGCATCACCAAACCACAAGGGTTTTTAGCCTCAGGAGTACATGCTGGTTTTAAGAAAGCCAAACTTGATTTAGCACTACTTTCTTTTGAAAATACAGTTTCAGCAGGGGTATTTACACAAAATGCTTTTGCGGCAAGCCCCGTAAAGCTAACAAAAAAGCATCTTGCTTTAGGAAACCTAAAAGCTCTTGTTGTCAATTCAGGTAATGCAAATGCCTGTACAGGACTACAAGGTGATAATAATGCTTATCTAACTGCGAAGATTGCCGCAGATATGTTAAAGATAAAACCTGAGGATGTAGCTGTTTCTTCTACAGGTGTAATAGGTCAGCAATTAGATATGGAAACGATGAAATCTGGTCTTTTAACTGCTACATCAACTCTTAGCAAAGAAGGAGCAAATGATTTTGCCTTAGCGATTATGACAACTGATACCTACCCTAAAGAGATAACACTAGAGTGTACGATCGATGGTACAACTTACTCTCTTTCTGGTGTAGCAAAAGGTTCAGGGATGATTCATCCCAACATGGCAACAATGCTCTGCTTTATTACCACTGACTGGCCTATAGATCAAATAACATTACAGAGCTATCTTAAAGAGGCTGTAGAGGAGAGTTTCAATGCGATCTCAGTTGATGGAGATACTAGCACAAATGATATGTGCCTAATTTTCTCTTCGCAAATATTGCCTAAACCAGCAAAAGAAAAAGAAACAATCTTTCTTGATGGTCTTAAAAAAATATGTGGCTATTTAGCCAAAACTATTGTTTTAGATGGAGAAGGAGCGACAAAACTTTTGCAAATCAAAGTTCAAAACGCGCTCTCACAAGAAGATGCCAAACTTGCAGCCAAAGCAGTAGCCCACTCTCCTTTAGTTAAAACAGCTTTTTTTGGCGAAGATGCTAACTGGGGCAGAATCTTATGTGCAGTTGGTTACTCAGGCTCAACGGTAGACCCAAACAAGACAGATCTTTATCTTGGTAATTGGCAAATAGTTAAAAATGGTCAGGGAACAGATATTTCGGAATCTGTTTTAGCACCGATTCTCAAAGAAAGAGAGATCGAAATTACTATAGATTTAAATTTAGGAGACAGTGAATACATTTTTCAAACTACGGATTTAAGTTATGACTATGTGAAAATAAATGGCAGTTACCGCAGTTAGGAGGGGTATAAATTGTCCGTAGAAAAGGAAAAAGTCAATTTACTTATAGAGGCTTTGCCCTATATTAAAGCTCTATCAGGTAAGACCATTGTTGTTAAATATGGTGGCCATGCCATGGAGTCACCAGAGATAAAAAAAGCAGTTATCTTAGATTTAATACTTTTAAAGTATGTTGGTATGAATCCTGTCGTGGTTCATGGTGGAGGCCCTGAAATAAGTAGTTTCTTAAAAATGCTAGAAATCGAGTCACAATACCACAAAGGGTTAAGGGTTACAGACCGAAAGACCATGGAAATAGTTCAGATGGTTCTTGTAGGCAAAGTTAACCAAGAAATTGTGAAAATGATAAATCATCACGGTGGTAAAGCTATTGGCTTAAGTGGTATTGATGGTAACACTATTGTTGCTAGAAAAAAACTAGTAGAAGGTGTAGATTTAGGTTTTGTTGGTCAAGTTGAAAAAGTTAATACTGAACCTGTTTTAAGCCTAGTTAATTCAAGTTATATCCCTGTTTTAAGCCCCATTGGCGTTGGCTTTGATGGTGAATCATATAACATCAATGCCGATGAAGTAGCAGGAGAGGTGGCAGCGGCTCTTAAAGCAGAAAAACTTATTGTTCTTACTAATGTCGAAGGTATTTTTCTCGATCCCCAAAAACCAGAGACATTAATTACTGCTTTGCAAGGAACAAAAGCCAAACGCATGATTGAAAATGGGGTTATTTCTTCAGGGATGATCCCTAAAGTCGAGGCGTGTATTAAAGCATTAGAAGGTGGGGTCAATCGTACCCATATTATCGATGGTAGACAACCCCATTCTATGCTTTTAGAGATATTTACCGACGCTGGAATCGGTACTATGGTGGTGAATTAATAATGAATCTAAGTGAAGCAAAATTAATGGCAAATGAATATATGATGCATACTTATACCCCTTATGATGTTTTATTTGTAAAAGGTGAGGGTTCTTACCTTTATGATGATAATAACAAAAGCTATCTCGATCTTTTTTCAGGGATAGCTGTAAATAATTTGGGTAATTGTCATAATTCGCTTGTTAAGGCAATTACAAATCAAGCAAAAACTCTAATGCATGTCTCTAATCTTTACTATTCAGAACCTGCACTTAAAACAGCTCAAGCCTTAGTTGAAGTAAGTAAAATGGATAAGGTCTTTTTTTGTAATAGTGGTACAGAAGCAAATGAAGGAGCACTCAAATTAGCAAGGCTCTACGGTCAACCAAAAAACAAACAAAAGGTTGTTTCGGCGATTAATTCCTTTCATGGACGGACCTTTGGTGGTCTAAGCCTTACAGGTCAAACAAAATATCACCAAGGTTTTCAACCAATAGTGCCAGGAATAACTTACACATCATTTAATGATATTGCTGCCCTAAAAAGAGATCTTACTACAGATACAGCAGCTCTCTTTTTAGAGTGTGTACAAGGTGAAGGTGGGGTAAGGCCTGCAACTCAAGAGTATTTAGAGACAGCAAGAAAACTCTGTGACGATTTAGATATTTTGCTAATATTCGATGAGGTACAAACTGGGATTGGCAGAACTGGTGAGTTTTTGGCCTACCAAGTTTATGGAATAAAACCTGATATTATAACCCTTGCTAAAGGGCTTGGAGGAGGCCTACCCTTTGGAGCAATACTTGCCAACAAAAAGGCAGCTGTTTTTTCACCAGGAACACATGCATCTACATTTGGTGGCAATCCTGTGGCGGCAGCTGCTGCTAATGTAGTTATAAGCGAAGTCTCTCAAGCAAAATTTCTAACTGAGGTTAAGGAAAAAGCCACTCTCTTTGACGATCTGCTGAATAAACCTCACCCGCTAATAAAAGAGGTACGTGGTCTTGGACTTATGTTAGGAATCGAACTGTCAATTCCTGCTAATTTAGTGGTTAAAGAGGCTCTAAAAGAAGGGGTTGTTGTTGGTACTGCAGGTGAAAATGTACTAAGACTATTACCACCTTTAACTATCACTAAAAAAGAGATTGAAAAAGGAGTGGAGCTTATCTTTAAGGCTCTTAGCCGCTTTTAGAAGGAGAGGTAGAAGAGATGAAAGTTCTAGTGATAGGATCAGGACCTATTGTAATTGGGCAAGCTGCAGAGTTTGACTACGCTGGCACACAAGCTCTTAAAGCACTCAAGGAATTAAATGTAAGCGTAGTTTTAGTAAATAGTAATCCTGCAACTATTATGACAGATACATCAATGGCTGATAAAGTCTACCTCGAACCGTTGACTGTAAAGAGTCTTGAGTTAATTATCAAAAAAGAACGGCCACAAGGTATTTTACCTAGTCTTGGGGGGCAAACAGGGCTTAATCTCGTTGCCGAACTTGCTAAAGAAGGGATTCTTGAGAAATATGGGGTTAAGCTTTTAGGTACCCCACTTGAAGCCATTCTCAAAGCTGAAGATAGAGAACTTTTTAAAGAACTTATGCTTCAACTTGATCTACCGGTTGCCCTAAGTAAAACAGTTACCAATGTCAATGATGCTTTGGAATTTGCCAACGAAGTAGGTTATCCCTTAGTTGTTAGACCTGCATTTACTTTAGGAGGAACTGGTGGTGGTTTGGCTTATGATACAGAAAGTTTGGTGGCTATTACTAAGCGTGGCCTAAAAAACAGTAGAATAAGTCAGGTTTTACTAGAGCAGAGTCTTTTAGGCTACAAAGAGATCGAATACGAAGTGATGCGAGATAAAAAAGACAATGTTCTTGCCATTTGTGGTATGGAAAATATCGACCCAATTGGCGTGCATACAGGAGATAGTATTGTGGTTGCTCCTTTGATGACGCTTTCCTTAAAACAAGAAAAAACTCTAGAAGAGGCAGCTTTTAAGGTTATATCGGCCTTAGGGATTGAGGGAGGTTGTAATGTACAGTTTGCCTTAAATCCCAACAGTGATGAATTTTATCTTATTGAAGTAAACCCTAGGGTAAGCAGGTCCTCAGCACTAGCATCAAAAGTTACAGGATATCCCATAGCCAAAGTCACTGCTTATTTGGCCCTAGGATACACTTTAGAAGATATTAAAAACCCTGTAAGCCAAAAAAGTTGGGCTCTTCAGCCCCCTGAAGTTAACCATGTAGTTGTTAAATTTCCTCGCTTTCCTTTTGATAAGTTTACTAGTGGTGATCGCAGGTTAGGTACACAGAT
>DUTE01000276.1 GCA_012842235.1 Bacillota bacterium | reverse complement strand
CTTTCAGCTAGACATATTTACATGTATATTTTAACATCAACTTCTAAGTTATACGTTACAGGCTTTTTCTCCTGTTATTAACAGATTAATTATTTCACCGACAATAAAAAACTAGGCAGAGACTACTCTGCCTTGATAACATCTATTAAAACTTGAGCAAGATAACTATTTAGAGAATCAAAGTCCATAGCATCAATATAGATCTTCTCAAGTTCTTCATGGACTAAAGACGCTTTTTTTAGTTCTTCTATGGCAGCTGTTTTTTCATTTTCGTAGATCTGTAAAAGATCGTTTTCTGGCAAAGACCATTCAGCTTTTATATAGATCTCTTTATCTGGTATATAAAGCCCCTCAAAAGAGATCCCATCTAACGGATCGATAAAAAACCACACATCATAACCTAAACCTAAAAAAAATTGGCTTAGTACATGAAAATATCTTGTTCGCTCAGTAGGTCTTAACCATAAAAGATAGATACTTAAGGCATTGTTATCTACCTTCAGCTGTCTGTAGCCTAGGGGTGTATAGGCAGAAACAAAACGTTTTTCAGACTCACCTAAAACAGCTCTTCTTGGAAGATCTAGCTCTCTAAGTTCAGCATATATCTCCACAAACCCTTTATCAATCTCTCTAGATGGCTCTTCTATCTCTTCGAGCACATCTCTTACTTTTAGTGCTTTATTTAGAGTTGCATAAGCTAAACTAAAATGTTGTTTCGACAGATTTTTTAGTTTAACTATCTTTTCGTAGTCTGTTTTTAGTTTGTTTTTGTCTAAAAACATCCCTAAGTCAAGGATTTCATCGCGCGCTCCCACAACTTCAGGCTCGAGTACGTGAGGGTAAGTTGCATCAGCTATAAAGTAGCCTTTGGAAAAATCGGCTATGGCATCTAAAGAAGAAGGTGCTGATGAACAGTAGAAAAATACAGGCTCAGGTGTTGCTTCGGCAACCTTCGTTAAAAATGTTGATTTTCCTGTCCCAGGGCCACTTTTAATTAAAACTCTTCTTTGAGCACGAGGATAAAATTCTAAAGCATAGGAGACAAAACCTCTAGCTGTGTTACTGCCCCAAAAAAATTTATTCATCATAACCTACAACCACCTCTCTTCCTTTAGCTTATGCCCCTAAGGAAGAAAAGAAACTCTCTTTTTAGTAATACTGTAACCTGCAACTAGCCATTATTGCCTCAATTATTATGATACTTATGCTATTTTAACCTGGGTGTTTTCTCTCTTTTTACTATAGAGGCTATAACTAATCCCTATAAGCACAAGCAAAAAAACTGTTGTAATCATCGACTCCATATGCAAATAACTTGCAAAATGGCCTCCATGATGATCTAGAGGTGGGAAAATAACCGTAAAAACTAAATTCCATGCAGCATGAAACCCAATGCAAAACCACTTAGAAAGGGTAAGCAGATACAAAAGACCAAGCAAAAATGCAAGAGCAAAAAAGTTTAACCAGCCAAGGATACTCACATTAGGGTTATCCCATAAAAACTGAACTAAAACAAAGGCAAGAGATGAACTAAATAAAGCCATAGGTATAGCACCTATCTCCATAAATTGCTCTAAAACATAGCCTCTTGTAACCATCTCTTCAATAAAAGCTTCAGCGATAAAAAAGACAACCGCTATAAAAAGCACTTTAATTAACCCTAAGCCTAAAAGTTCCTGGTTGAATACTCTAAGACTGCTTCCTAAAAACCTTTCTACAATAACTACGATTAGAGCTGCAATAATACCAAAAAGACAACCAAGCCCAAGTTTCTGCCAGATCTTTTTTTCAAACTCCAAATAATGGAAAAAGTCAGTATGGCCATGAACTAAGTTAAGCCAACCTTTAATTATTAAAGCAAGAACAAAAGCTTGTATTAGCATGTTTGCCCAAGGGGTCTTCACTTGAGGTATCTTATCTAATGTTTGAGCAAGCACTATCATAAAAGGAATAAGCAAAAGCAAATAAAATACAACTTTTTTGCTAATCTTTGACCTGCTTTTTTGCATACCTTTTTCCTCCTTAAAAAAACATACCAACTACAATAGCGGCGTTTTACGCCGCTATTGTAGTTTCTCTATATATTTTAATAAACCGAGTGATTTAGTGCAACTAAAGTCCGTTTTCTAGGTGAAAGATTGAAGGATAAGATATTTCTTAGTTAAACTTTTCGGCGGAGTTTTAAACCTATTCTTTGTCTCTCTTTATCTACCTCAATGACCTCTACTTCCACAATCTCGCCAACAGATATCTGTTTGGTGGGATGTAATCTATTTCCATGTGGTAGTTTAGAGATATGAATTAAACCGTCTCTCTTTACACCAATATCAACAAATGCACCAAAATCCACAACATAGGTTCTAACAGGTACAGT
>DUTE01000275.1 GCA_012842235.1 Bacillota bacterium | reverse complement strand
GTTATATAAAAGGTAGCTGATAAAAAGTTATCAGCTACCTTTTTACTTAGACCTATATATGGTTTAAGGCAAACAATGGCTTATAGCTTATCTAAAAATCTCTTAAACTCTTTGTTTTTCTTCTCAAGCTCTACATTCATCTGTTTTGCTGCATCTCTTATGGCCTGCTCAGGGGATTTACCTAGTTGTACTACTTCATGGGCAGCAAAGTCTAGCAGTCTGTAGGATATCTCTCTTGGTGCTAAAGAAAAAGGTGGAGTCTTGGCAAATCTCGCCTGCTCTTCAATGATCTTTCGATCTTTTTCAGGTATAGGTAGCGCACGAAAAGCCTCAATATCTGTAGGAATAAATGTTGTGCCTTCAAGTTCGATCATGACACGTTCAGCATATTTGCCTTGTGTTTCAGGCTTGGCAAGATACTGAATCAGTTCCCAAGCATCTTTTTTGCGTTTGGAGCTTTTCATAATTGAAAGTGTCGATGGTCCTGCATAAACCTCTCTATGCATAACACCATCTCTTAGAGTACCAGGAGCTACAGCTACAGTCCACTTGCCTTTTATCTCTGGGGCAGCGAGATTAAAGATGCCATAGTCACTATAGACATTACCAAAAATAATTGGGAAGGTTCCGTCTCTAAAGTTAGTAGAGCGAATGGTTCCGGGAACCTCAGCTTCAATCTTATATTTGGTATAGAGTTCTATAAATTCGCTAAACCCAGCTATTCCCTCAGGGCTATCCCAAGCTGAAGCTGTCAAATCTTCATTGTACCAATCTGCTCCCTTTTGCCACATAAACATCGAAGCGTCACAGTAGATATTTCCTGTAAGTCCCCAGGAGAGTGCTACATTCATACCCTTTGACTGCAGTTTGGGAATTATTGCTCTAAACTCATGCCAATCATTAGGAATAGACATACCGTTTTGTGCGAGAATATCAGTCCGAACAAACATAGGATAGAGATAGGTGCCAAAGGGTACACCATAGGCTACCGACTTATAACGCCAACCTTTTACTAGACCAGGGAATGTCCTTTTTTCGATCTCTTCATAGTTGGCGTATTCAGTTAGATCCTCTAGAGCACCTCTTACACCAAGCTGAGGGGCAACAATAGCACCCATATGTGCTACATCGGGACCATCACCAGTAACAGCAGCAAGAATAAATTTTTTCTCATAGTCAGACCAAGCAATAGTTGTTAGTTCAACCTCAATACCGGTTTCTTTAGTAAACTCTTCCCAAATAAGTTCTTCAAGTATCTTCTTTTCTTCATTGGAATAACCAGTTACCCACATATAAAGTGGGGCAGCTACCGTTAATACGCTTACTAGAAAAAACACAGACATTGAAAATATTCCTTTTTTAATCTGCAAAGTCTATCACCCTTTCAACGTTTTTTTACCCTTCCCCCGTGGCTTGATTCTAGTAAATCCTTATACCTAAAACTCATGTGTTTAAATAAATAATAAGCAAATTATGTGTGAGTATTTCCTTAACTTTGCCAGAATAATTTAGTCAATTGCTTAGTATATGAAATTAAAGCCAGGGTGCATTTACATTATTCTTGAATAGCTAACATTTTCCTTTCGTTTTAGCCGATAAATTTCATTCGATGGAATAATTTTAAGAGACATCTTCCTCTTTGGGAGATGTACCCCCTAAAAACAGGAACTATTTGGTCAGAGTTTAGCAGCTAAATTCTTTTTAGGCTTTTTTTGCGAACTAATCTGCTATCGGCTACCTGCTATCAGCTTTCATTTGTTTGTACTAAATGTAGAAGGTTAATCTAACAGACTTTTGCATAATTATAAAGGGGAGATCTAGGTATTTGCCTCTATGATGTCGAATATATCTATCACTTAGGCAGTTTTGTCCTTGAATAGATAATTTCTTGCCCTGAAAGTTATATTTTTAATCGATTTTTTCTAGAATAAATAAATATTATACGTTCTAAAGATGGTATAAGGTATGTCTTTCTGTAATAGCTTGACGCTTGACGCTAGAGTTTAATATCATTATTTGTTTTTTTGTGCCTACTATTCTCGATCTCAAGACCTAAGACATATTCTTTTTCGTCTTTTAAAACAATAAAAACAGCTTGAAATCGACAAAAGTCGATTTTGTTATCCCACTTTTAGCAGGTATTATGTTAAATAAGACGAAAAATACAAATGTTAGGCAGGAAATTAATCAAACCTTTAGGCTATAGCAGTTTTTCCACAAAGGTTTTTTGCTTAGCCAAGAGACAATACAATTCAAGGGAGAGGCCTGAGGCCTATGGCTTACAAGTTTAACAAAAATAAACCTCAAGCGACGCCAACTTCTTCTACGCTAAAGACTATCTGGCGTCTTTTGGGCTTTTTAAAACCCTATCGCTATTTGGTTTTGCTCTCACTTATACTCTTGATTCTATCTACTGTTCTTACTCTTATAACACCGGTTCTTACAAAGACCGCAATCGATAATTATATTCTTGCCACTAAGGCAGATGGACTTCTTAAGCTTGCCTTAATAATTGTTCTTGTCTCTGTAGTGCAAAGTGTCTTATCATCACTCTTAAGAATCCTTACTGAGTATGTCAGTCAAAACACAGTGCATTATTTAAGAAAAACCCTTTATGAGCATATCAGTAACCTATCTATTAGCTTTTTTGACTGGGCAAAAACTGGCGACCTTTTAGCTCGAATAACCTCAGATACACAATCTATAGGTGGTCTCTATGGTTTTGCTTTAATAAACCTCTTTGTCAATGCTCTTACGTTTATAGGTATCTTTGTCGTCGTTACTATCTGGGATTATCGGCTTGGTCTTTTGTATCTAGTACTTCTTCCCTTTGTCTATCTTGCCATGAAAAATTATGCTTTTAAGGTAAGACCTTTATTTCGAAGAAACCGTCAAGTATCTGGGGAGATTACCTCTGTCATGCAAGAGGTGATAACTAGTATACCTGTGGTTAAACTCTTTGGCAAAGAAACCCATGAGGTTGAGCGCTTTGCAACAAAAAACCAAGAGGTGTGTGATATATTAATTAATACGAGTAAAGTTAGTTCTTTTTGGATGCCTTATGTAGGTTTCCTTACAAGTGTAGCAGCTGCTTTGGTGCTACTTATCGGTGGTTCGTTGGTAATTGATGGCAAACTAACCGTAGGTACTTTAATTGCCTACACGAGTTATTTAGGGCTTTTAGCAAGACCTATCCGTCAAAGTGGCTTTCTTATAAGCCGGATTCAATCATCTGCTGCTTCTGGGGAGAGAATCTTTGAGATCTTAGATACTGTCTCTAATGTAAAAGAAAAAGACGATGCCATTATTCTGCAATCTGTACAAGGCAAAATCACCTTTGAAGATGTCTATTTTGGCTATGGTAAAGATCCATTATTAAAAGATGTAAACCTCGAAATTAGTGCAGAAGAGATGGTAGCTTTTGTTGGTCCTACAGGTGCAGGTAAATCCACTCTTATAAGCTTAATACCTCGTTTTTATGATCCCCAAAAAGGCCGCATTCTTTTAGATGGGGTAGATATTAGGGAATATACCTTAAGATCTTTAAGAAGCAAGATCGGGTTTGTGTTGCAAGAGACCTTTCTCTTTGATGGGACTATTAGAGAGAACATAAGTTACGGCAAACCTGAGGCTAGTTTAACTGAGGTAAGAAAAGCTGCCCAAGCTGCAGAGATCGATGAATTTATTATGAGTCTACCTTTGCAATACGAAACACCTATCGGTGAAAGAGGTATCCGGCTTTCAGGTGGTCAGAGACAAAGGCTAGCTATTGCTAGGGTCTTGTTGGTTGATCCGCCTATTTTAATTCTTGATGAACCAACAGCTAATATTGATGCAAAAACAGAGGCAAAGATGGAAAGAGCACTTTTAACAGTTACCAAAAACCGTACTACTTTGATTATTGCTCATAGACTTTGGGCTATTAAAAATGCAAACCGCATCTTTGTTATAGAAGAGGGCAAAATTACTGCCTCTGGCTCTCATGAGGAGCTTATAACAAAAGAGGGTTTCTACCAAACAGCCTATCGAACTCAGGCACTAGGATTGGAGGGTAGCCAATGAGAAGATATGTGCGACACCTTCCTGAAAAACCTGGGGCAAAGACTAAGTTTAGAGATCTTGACCGAAAGACAAAACAGATCCTTGGGGAACAAATAAAGATTGAAAAAACTACCCTACTTGGTGCTTTTTTCTTTATGGTTGTTGTTACTCTTTGTAGTCTTGCTACTCCTTATATCTCAAAAATCGCTCTTGATAACTATATTGCCGATGGCAACAAGAGAGGTCTTTTTATTAGTACAGTTATTTTAATTGTCCTTGCACTGATAAATTGGCTAGCAACCTTTTATAGAAGCCATCTTACTAACTCAGCTACAAATCGCTCTATCAGCCGTATGAGAGAAAATCTCTTTGGCCACATCCTTGATCAATCGATGAGCTTTTTTGAGAAAGAAAAAACCGGCGATATTATCTATCAGCTATAGCATTTATATCCTC
>DUTE01000274.1 GCA_012842235.1 Bacillota bacterium | reverse complement strand
TTTCATTTATAGGCTCTAATTCTGGTTCAACAGTACGACATTTTTGATCAGCCAAAGGACAACGTGGACTAAAACGACACCCTTTTGGTGGCTCCAAAAGATTAGGTGGTGAACCAGGAATAGATTGAATAGGTGATCTAGGTGCTGTGATATCAGGGAACGAGCTTAAAAGCCCATACGCATAAGGATGCAAAGGATTATTGTACACTAGATGAGATGGTCCATACTCAACAATTCTTCCAGCATACATAATAGCTACTTTATCACAAGTCTGAGCAATAACAGACAAATCGTGGCTAATAAGCATCATAGATAGGCCTAATTCTTTACGCAAGGATTGAATAGCCTGCAACACTTGTGCTTGCACCATAACATCAAGAGCAGTTGTTGGTTCATCAGCAATTATTAGATCAGGATTGCAAGCTAAGGCCATAGCTATAACTGCTCTTTGCTTCATACCACCAGAAAACTCGTGAGGATAGTTTTTATAACGTGCTTTATTAATGCCAACCATCTCTAATAGATTTTCTGCACGTTCTCTTGCTTCAGCTACACTAACATCTTCATGTGTTAAGATTGCTTCACTTATCTGATCGCCTATCCTGTGAACAGGATTTAAAGCATTCATTGCACCTTGAAAAATAATAGACATTCTCTGCCAGCGAAATTCTTTTCTAAACTTTTCTTCTGGCATAGCCAAAATGTCTGTACCATCGAATTTTATACTTCCATCTACAATCCGCCCGTTGTTAGGTAGAAGACGTAAAAGTGTTGTGGCCATACTTGACTTGCCGCAACCAGATTCGCCTGCAAGTCCCATTGACTCTCCTCGTTCGATTTCGAAGCTTACACCATCAACAGCCTTGACGTCCCCACGGCGGACTTTATAGTACATTTTTAGGTTATTTACTTCTAAAAGGGCCATTATGATCTCTCCCTATTCCGTGGATTTAAGATTTCGTCAAGGGTGTTACCAATAAACACGAAAGTAAGACTCAATAAAGTAATTACAAGACCAGGAGGTAGGATCCACCACCATGCATTAGCCGTAAATGCACCAAAACTTCTAGCATTATGAAGCATACGTCCCCAAGTTGGAGTAGTTGGATCGCCTAAGCCAAGGAAACTCAGTGTTGCCTCGGTCAAAATAGCTCCCGGGATTAAAAGAACTAGTGATGCAAAAACAAGTGGTACAACATTGGGTAGAATGTGAACAATCATGGTATAAGCATTAGATGCACCAGATGCCTTTGCTGCTTCAACGAAAGGTCTTTCTTTCAATGTGAGTGTTTGAGAACGCACAATTCTAGCTGTAGATGTCCATGAGAAAAGAGCAATTAACACAATTACATTCCAAACACTTTTCCCCATTAACGAAGACAAAATTATTAAAACTGGCATTGTGGGAATCGATAGCATTACATCGGCAAGTCTCATAAAAAACTCATCAACGATTCCTCCCATGAAACCTGAGACAATACCAATTGTTGTACCTATAAAAACAGCTATTAGAGCAGCTACAATACCCAAGAAAAGAGAAACTCTTGTTCCATAAACTAGCTGGCTCCAAAGATCAGCGCCCATATGATCTGCACCTAAAACACCATGAAGTTTCCCCTGAATGTTTATAGCAACTGGGGTCATAGTAATTTTAGCAGGTTCTCCTTCACTTAAAGCTCTGATAACAACTTGGTATTCGCCATGTTCAGCAAAGACTGACTGACTAACCTCGTCAAACATAGTAAGTCCTAGTCTCATTTTCAGATCTAATTGGCGAGAGTCAATCAAAAGCTCCCTAGATTCTCTTGATCCATAGATCTTGTTTTTCCATAAAGACCATTCTTTACCGTTTGGTGACACCATGAGAAACTCTAAGTTTGTAACTGTATCCTCAGGCGCATCTACTCGATAATTAGTTTCATAGTTAAATGTGCCAGGCGCATCTGAATCATATTTAAAGGTATAAATTAATTCAGTTGTTCTTCCAGGTTCAGTTTGAATAGTAAATCTCGATTCACCATTTTCTTTTGAAACAGATACTGAATTACCAGAAACACTTTCCCAATCATCGAGACCTACTTTGGTATGGACTGTGACAGGCAGATTGCGATTAGCAGGGAAAATCCGAGTCCAGGCTGGTTTAGCCATTCCTTCTGCCAAATAAAGATCATCCATGGGATCATAGCGGGTAATAAATGGGGCAGCAATAGCCACAAAAACAAAGATTAGAAACATAGTTATACCCAGACGACCCTGTGGACGCGAGAAAAACTCTGACCAAAATTTTGACCAACTAGCCTTAAAGCCTCTTTTTTTCATCTGCCTTCACCTCCCCCAACTCTAATCCGGGGATCGACTAAACCATAGATAATATCAGCAACAAAGTTACAAATAATTGTTGCAAGTGCAATAAAATAAAATGCTCCTTGGGCGGCAGGATAGTCTTGTTTCATAACTGCATCAAGAAGATATCTTCCAACACCATACCAAGAAAAAATAGTCTCTGTAACAACAGCACCAGAAATAATTCCTGGAATACTCAAAAAGATAATCGTTACAATAGGAGGTAAAATACTTCTAAAAGCATGATGCTTCAAAACAGCTTTTTTAGGTAATCCCTTTGCACGTGCTGTAACAATATAATCCTGTCCTAAGGCCTCAACCATGGCATTTCGTGTGTAAAGAGCCCATGATCCAAAATTAATTACTACCAAACTAAACACAGGTAGCACCAAATGATGAAGTCTGTCTAAAAACTGAGCCCATGATCCTTCAGGAGATGGTGCTGACATACTACCGCGAATAGGAAAGATGGGCAAAAGATAGCCAAAAATAAGTAAGAGAAGAAGCTGCAAAAAGAATCCAGGGACAGCATGAGTAAAGAGTCCTGCTCCAGTAACAAATGTCTCTACACTAGAGCCTCTTTTTGATGCTGCAAATATCCCTACTGAAACACCTATAAGTATCTGTAAAAATAACGCAATTCCCAGAAGCTTAACTGTATTTGGCAATCTTTCTAATAGCTCATCCATCACCGGACGGCGTGATGTAAAAGATAAGCCTAAATCCAATGTTAAAAGGTTTTTAAGATACAGTAAATATTGCTGTGGAAGTGGTTTATTCAAACCATATTGTTCAGCAAGAGCATTTCTCATCTCGGGGGTCCATTTCGGATCAATGATCATCTTTACAGGATCCCCCGGCATCACACGGAAGATAAAAAAGTTAATCGTCAAGATTATAAAAAGTACTATCAAAGAATATGCTATTCTTTTTAATATATAAGAACCAAAATTCACTTGCTTTTCACCTCGCTGTTTGCCAGCCTAACGGCTATAGGGATCCAATCAAAGGTGCACCGCCCCCATATGGGGGCGGTATCTCTTTTTCATTTCTATTGAACGAAACAATCCGACTTAATCAACCAACTACTACAGCTTTAGTCTCCAGTAGTCGTCGAATCTTTCGAGTCTGACATACTCACCGACTCTATATTCTTTGAATACATATGGTCCAATACCAACAAGTTTTGTTAAGCCTTCAACTGTTGGATGAGCCTCTAACCAAGGTTGGAAAGCCTGCCAATCCTTAACATCTTTCCAGATCTCTGGTTTCAATAGAGGTAGACCTTGAATGTCATATACATGAAGGAACCCAGGTGTTGATGCATAGAAAACCACGGTATAATCATCAGGTGTTTCAACTTTCACTATCTCTTTTGTTGTACTTAGATAACGTGGTACCTGATTGTCGCGGAGATACTCAAGTGAGAATTTAACGTCTTTCGCTGTAAATGGAGTACCATCATGCCATTTAACATCTTTGCGCATCTTATAGGTTGTTACAGCAGCGTTAGATACAACCTTGCCTGTTTCAGGATCTTTGTATTCCCAAGTGCCTTCTTGATACTCAGTTACCCAGTTAGGCATATCAGCAACAGTTTCTGGGTCATAAGCAAATGCATTATCCATTACACGGCCAAGAACATCCCAGTCATAGGCAGATTTTGCTGTACATAAGTTAAAGGTCTTTGGCTCTTGAGGAAGAACCCAGCGAACTGTATCGTCACCATCAATTGATTCGATATTAAGAGTCGTCCAGAGGTTTTGGTATTGGGCAGCGCCATAACCACTCATTGGAACATAACCTTTTACTTTGTCTGTTCTAAATGCGTCTATATATGGACGGCTATACAAAGTAACATAAGGTACATGTTCTGCTAAGAGCTCTTGAGATCTGTTAGCTGCCTTAGCAAAGTCCTCACGGTTTGTTGCATAAAGAAGATCTTCAAGTGCCTTATCGATTTCAGGAACCTTAGTTTGAGTTGTGTTTTGACCAGCTTCTATAGCATTAGATGAATGGAAGAAGCTATAGAGGTGATCTGGTTCACGGCTCAAGCTCCATGCTAATGCATAAAGTTGGTAGTCAAAAGAATCAATTTTATCTAGAATTACATTAAAGTCTAGTGGAGTTGCTACCATTGGAATGCCAACCTTGTTTGCTTCTTGGGCAAGCATTTTGCCTAACTCTGCAGATGTAGGTGCAACTTCATAAAGAGGTGTCAAAAATTCGATTTTTTCTAGATCTTTGCCGGTTTTGGGATCGATACGGACACCATTTGGTCCCATCTTAAACCCAGCTTCATCGAGAATTTGAGCAGCCTTTTTAAGATCGTACTCATACTTTTTAATCCCATCATAATAATAGTTTGATGATTGTGGTACTAGACTGTCTAGAGGTAGCATATAGCCTTCAAAAAGATTAAGAATGATCTTGTCACGATCGACCAAGTGAGCAAATGCCTGTCTAAAAGCTTTCTCACTTGTAGGATACTTACCAGTATTAAGAGCAACATAGAACATGTGATAACCCATATTCATAGTTAAATCAATGTTTTTGTTTGCTCTTAGCTTTTTGATATCTGCTGGTTGTGTTAATCCAGGGTAAATATCAACGTCACCACGAAGCAATGCAAGAAGTATAGCCTCGTCATCCATGTAGATTGGGAATAAAATCTCCTTTGCTTTTGGACCGCTTTGTGAATATGCAGCAAATGCTGAACTTGCTACAACACAAAGAAGAGCCAAAACCACCATGTAAAATGATAAACTCTTTCTTCCTTTCATTACTAAACCCCCTCGTAATTGATAATCTTTGACTTGGACAGAGACTGAAACTGCTCAGCTCCTCAGTTTCAAGTAACTCTATGCCTTTTACCGAAGCATAGGTTTTTTGCTTCGAAGTACCCTTTGTCTAATACCTGTAAAAAAACAGAATATATATAGACACCGGGTTATAGAATTATATATTCTCTAAACTTAAAGCAATTCCTTCTTAAAAATAATTCGATATCCGTCATAAATACTCTGACCAAGTTCTGTTGTTCGCAATTCCTTGTTTCGTCCTACCAGTTACTAAAAAAGAAACAAAAATACGGTTTAG
>DUTE01000273.1 GCA_012842235.1 Bacillota bacterium | reverse complement strand
GTAGGTTTGTCTTTTAATTTGCTGGAGTTAGTACATCACCTAAACTAATACATCGTGCAAGAGAAATTGAAGGAAACATCATAGTAGCAATTCCATTACCAAAAACAGCAATATTTCTAATACTAACAATTAGTAGAGTTAGAGTGCCTAATAGTAAGCCAGACAAATATTTGTGTTTTAACTTGTTTCTGTCGGCAACCATAGGCAAAATCATCAAAAATACCACCATTTCAGAAAATGGAAAAGAGATAATCGATAAAGTTGTGCGCCAAAATAATCTTGGACTATCGATTGTTAATGGTAAGATTTTATAATAATCTAAAAGTGGTACTGCCAATGAAGTCACAAAATAGATCATAACAATACTTACTGGGACTAAAACATGAGCACTACGGCTAAAAGCTTCAACTCCTTTTAATGCAGTATACGAAAGTATAAGAACCATAGGGATAGCAAATGCAGTTTGAGGAGTTTCAGGCAAAACAATAGTATAAAAAATCAAAAAATCTTTTACTATCACAACGGTTACAGAAAGGGCTATCAAAACTTGACCTAAAGAAACTAGATATCCTAAATAGACACCAAATAGTTTCTGGTTATATTGTATAGGGCTCTGATTAGGAAACCTTTTTGACAGTTCTAAAAAAATGATGCTTATCAAAAAACCATAAATTAAACCTATAATTATCGCAAGCCAACCAATATGTCCTGCATTACTTCCTGGATCTGTTAGAATGGTTCCTCCTAATAAGAAACCAACAATAAGCCATTTTACCTGCCCACTACTGATTTTTTGATTTTGTAATCCCATAGTTATCACCTTTAGTATTTAGTGGCAAATAGTCTTGTTTAGTTTAAGCAATATAGATTTAGAGTATGTAACAGACAAGAATAAATCTGCCTAGCTACCTTTTTTATCTTTCACAAAAAGTGTTTTGTAGAAAGGCATTTTGTTTTAATACTTATCAATAGAAGCATTTTTTAACGTTTTGCTACTTTATGATAAAATACGGTTAAGTATTGTCTACTACAGTCTTGTTCTAAAAAAACAAAAGAAAGGTGGTTGCAATAATGCTTGAAATTGCAATACTTGCTGCACAAGAAGCAGGTAAACTAATTAAAAGTAAGGCAAATTCAGAAAAGAATGTTGCAACAAAATCATCTAACGTTGATTTAGTTACTGATGTAGACCAACAAGCTGAAAAGATCATCTGCGAAATCATACAAAAAAAGTACCCTCAACATAAAATAATTGGTGAAGAGGGTTCAACAAATGATTCATTTAATGATACTAGGGGATATCTATGGATTATAGATCCTATAGACGGAACAACAAACTTTATTCATGGGGTTCCTTTTTATGCTGTTTCCATTGGGCTTGTCTACAATAATGATGTTGTTTTAGGTGTTGTTTATGACCCTAGCAGCGAAGAGTTATTTTCAGCTCAAAAGGGACAAGGTGCTTTTTTAAACGGAGAACCAATTAAGGTATCTGAAGAAAAAACAATTGCTGAAAGCCTGATGTCATCAGATTTTCCCAACAACAAATACCGTAAGTTAACTGCCAAAAGTATAGAAAACATTTCTACAAAATGCCGCAACCTTCGAGCTCCAGGTTCAACAGCTTTACAAATGGCTTATGTTGCAGCTGGCCGTTATTCTGGGTATTGGGAGTTAGGTCTTAAAGCATGGGATATGGTAGCTGGAGCACTTTTAGTGCAAGAAGCAGGTGGTCGAGTTTCTGACACATTAAATAATTCTTACTCATTAGATGTATCTCATGTTGTAGCAACTAATGGGTTTATCCATGAGGAATTAATAGGTATTCTTAAAAGCAATCAGACAACAGGTTTTGAAGTTGAATAACTTATTTTGTCATAAGTAAGAACTAAAATTCCCAAAAACTGAAGAAACTAATTTGGTTTTTGCGTTTTTCATGGTTACACGCCCACTTCTAGCTGGCCATTCGCTTTATTTACCCCTTTTTAGGCGTTTTCAGCTTATGGTTCTATTATTAGCTTGTTGTTATTTTTTGGGAGCGCGTTATTATTTGCCCTTGCTAGTATTTTTTTAGGAGAATTGTTTTTTCCTTAATAACCAGTTAATAGCTAAGCTAAAAATTTATTTTAATACTTATTAATGTAATTAGACTTGTTTTTAACATAGAGATTTGTTTATTTTGCTGCTTATAGATATTCCTGTGTGGTCTATGAAAAGGAAAAAGCATTTCTCCTTTGTTCCATTTATCACGATGGTGGAGAGCATAGACACCATCAATAATATCTGGAGTAACACTTCCTAGCATTGTAAACAATCTAAAGTTTCTTCTTTCTAGATTATCGTCCTGAAGAATATCATATAATTTGATAGCAGTACCAGCCATTTGAAAACCAATATAATCGCGATCGGTTTTAAAGGCTTCGTAGTTGGTAATGTTGATTGTATAGTCATTGTCTACCATATCTAAAATTCCATGTGATAACATGCCAATTAAAAAAGCAATTAAGGGCTTCTTAAATGTACGAAGAGCTTTTGCACAGATATCCCCAACAGCGATATGTGTCAAAGTATCCGACACATCTGTACCTCCTTAGGGTACTGAATATCATCTCCCTAAAATATCTATTATTATTACCTTCCCAATATACCGACAATGCTTGGTCTTATTTATTACATTTAGTCAATGTTATATATTCGCCCCTTTATGACTACATATTAGATTATTACTATATGTGTATTCGTGTTATACTTGCATATATTGTTTTTACTTGCGATACTGTATATCTGCATTTATAGGGCTATTTTCTAGCAGTTCTTGTTATTAATAATTATTCTAGTATTCTATTACCTTGAGTTTTTGAAAGC
>DUTE01000272.1 GCA_012842235.1 Bacillota bacterium | reverse complement strand
ACATAATAAAGTCAATAGAAAATCTGGTTTTTTGTGAAAAAGGTCAACGTTTTCAAACTACAAAACGTTAAAACCTTCTAAAACTAACATTGCATATGCCTTCGCACCAAAAAGCGAATGGTCTCTATAATTACCACATTGTCTTTCATTTGCAGCAGGTACATCTTGAGTTTCTATGACTTTTTTGAGAGATCTAATTAACACATCTTGTACTTTGCTAGTTGATAGCTCTCCAAAACAAAGAAGATAAAATCCAGTCCTACATCCCATTGGTGAAATATCAATAATATTATCTAAGTCTTCGCGAAAGTATACTGCTAAAAGATGCTCTAAGGTATGCATAGCAGATGTAGGTATTGCATTATAGTTTGGTTGAGTAAACCTCAAATCATATTTAGTAATTGTATCACCAGCAACACCTGTATATTTACCTGCTATTCTCACATAAGGAGCTTTTACCTTTGTATGATCTAGCGAAAAGCTTTCTACACCATATGAATCCATATACATACTCCTTTTTTGATATTCTACTACTTTTTCCTATAGCATATTGTAACAGATTTAACTACTACATTTGAAGCTTTCTTTATAATCTTACTCAAATCAAATCATTATTTTCTGTTTCCATTAGCCCCTTTAGGGGTAATAAAGAAAATAGTAACAAAAAGCAACCACAACAATTGGTTTTATGTAGTTAAGAGACAGTAAAAACCGAGGAATAAGGGGGTCTTTTTTATGGGCAATAACATGCCTGAAGCTTTGCAAAGAGCATTTGAGTTTGAAAGACATGGTGCAAGATTCTACCTAGAACTTGCCGCTGCAACACAAAACCGACTTGCAAGAAGACTACTTAATAGCCTAGCTAAAGACGAGGTTCAACATGTAATGGATATTGACGAGATCTATCAAAGTCTGAAAGATGGCTATGAATTACCAAAAAGTATGGATCGCGACAGTCAAAAGACACTTGAAGATAATATCAAAACTTTCTTCCAGCATCTTGATAAAGAGACACTACGCGATGATCTAACTGATGTAGAAACTCTTAAACTTGCTATGGAAACTGAACGACGTGGTTATCGCATGTACCACGAAGCAATGAATTCAACCGAAGATGAGAACCTCAAAAAGTTTTTTAAGCTTTTGCGAGATGAAGAAAAAGAACATCTTGTTGCTTTAGAAAATGTATACTATTACCTTACCAACCCATCTGATTGGTTTGCTCAAACCGAAAGTCAAGTCTGGAATTGGATGAATAGTTAAGATTAAGGTTTATTAGTAATAGTAGCGGGTATTTGTTATATGGACACAGTATGTGTTCCCCACCCACTTTAGTTAGGCCCCTCATTCAACAAGAGGGGCCTTTTTCCTTTCTCAAAGATAAATTTTGTAGCAATATAAATATGCAGGAAATAAATTAAGTTTCAGAGAAGGAAAGAATTATATACAGACATTTGTTTCTTGTTGCAAGTGTAAGTAAATCTAAAGAACCTTTTACCTTTTTAAAGTAAGTAAAAAATACTGTGGGATTAAAAGGAGTTGGTATTGTAATGAAACTACCATCTAAACTATTTATAGCACTTCTAATCCTTCTTCTTGCTACTCTAAGCACTGCTAGTAGTTTTTGGCAAAACAGAATTAGCTCATTGGAGCATGATATTGCTGAGCTAAGAACAACACTTGAAACATCTAGATTGCAAATGCGACGACTTGATTACCCAAAATTAGAAGAAATAATTAACGATTGTGAGGTAAACCTTAAAGAAGCTCAAAGATTACTTACAGAAAAAGACGATTCTGAAGAAGCTCAAACACTAATCGTTAATGTTGTGAATATGTTAAATGACATAAAACCGTTTCTCTGCGAATCTCTTTCAGTCGAAACGAGAGGTATGTGGGTCGATAATTTCACTATTGATACCTTTTACACACAAGAAGATGTTGCTAAACATCTAGACGAATTAAAAGCAATTAATGTAAATGTAATCTTTCCTGATGTCTATGGTAATGGTTCATCTATCTATCCTAGTAAAGTGGTACCACAAAAACAAAAATTCCAGGTCATGTTTGAAGAAAAAGATGTTCTCGAGATGATCATTGAAGAAGCTCATAAAAGAGATATTGAAGTTCATCCCTTAGTACGTGTTTTTGGGCTTCATAATGGTGCTGAACATTTCATTGATTCTCGTTCGGATTGGCTTGATAAGACAAGTGAAGGTCTTTATACTTTGTCAAATGGTTACTTTTGGCTTTGTCCTGCCCATCCTGAAGTCAGAGAATACAATATTGCTATGTTAAAAGAACTTACCACTAATTACGATATCGACGGAATACATCTCGACTATATCCGCTATGATGCAGATTTTGGCTATAATGACTTTATGCGTAGTCTTTTTCAGCAATTATATGGTATTGATCCTTTTGACATTGATAGTCCGAGAATGGAGAGTATCTTTACCGTTTTTAAACAACAATTCGTTAACAAATTTATCGAAAGAACTTATTACGAATTAAAAGCAATTAAGCCAGAGCTCCTCATATCTGCAGCAGTTGCTTCGCCATATAGCTGGGGGAAAAATGACCTTGGCCAAGATTGGCTCAATTGGATTGAAAATAGACAAATTAATTTCCTTACACCTATGTCTTATAGAACAACAGTTGATCAGTACACATCTACTGTAAGAAGTGAAATCAATACTGTATCTAGTCGTTCTTATATATATACCGGACTTGGAATTTATCTTTATGACGGCAGTGTACTTTTAGGACAAATTCAAGGCGGACGAGACTCTCAAATCACAGGTCAAGCTGTTTTCTCTACTGCAAACATGAAGTCATATCATTATAAAGCGCTTAAAGATGGCCCTTGGCGTAGCCCAGCTATTCCTACTTTTAGAGATCCTCTTAACGCAGCGCAAATCTTAATTGATGATTCCATCGCAAGGCTCCAGGAATTTGAACCAGTTATTAATGCTGAACCTGAACTAATAACGGAATATGTCTCCATCATGAAAGATATTTCAGCAGATATTAAATCCCTAGACATTAGACCATGGGATACTCGAGATCTACGTCAAGAAAACCTAGATGAGGTCACTCAACTTGAACCAATCACTCTTTTAGAGTCACGGTTGATTT
>DUTE01000271.1 GCA_012842235.1 Bacillota bacterium | reverse complement strand
TTCGAGTCCTGTCAGGCGCGCCATACTTAAACTAACATATACGCTCGATGGGAGACCATCGAGCTTTTTTTTTCGAAAGGAATTAATAATCCAAAAAGGAACTATTTAAGTGCTACTTCTCTAGAAAAAGGGGGGTATCTTTATGAGAAGAGACGGTGAGATAACTGTTTTTGATATTATTGGTCCTGTAATGATTGGCCCATCAAGTTCTCACACAGCAGGTGCAACTAGGCTAGGTAATCTAGCATGTGCAATTCTTGGAGAAAGACCTCAAAAAGCCCGCATTGGTCTTCATGGTTCTTTTAGAGATACAGGTCAGGGACATGGCACAGATAAAGCGGTTGTGGCTGGTCTTTTGGGTTTTAAACCAGATGACGAAAGAATTCCCAACTCTTTTGATTTAAAGGGAGATCTAGAGGTGGAATTCTTTGATCCTGAACTAGATGGTTCTACCCATCCCAACACAGTTGTATTTGTTCTTACAGGGACAAAAGAAACAATAACAATTAAGGGTTCTTCTATTGGTGGCGGAAGAGTTATTGTTGATAAAATTGACAACTTTCCAGTGGAATTGTCTGGTGATTATCCAGCACTTCTTACAGTTCACAAGGATCGGCCGGGGATTATACAATCAGTTTCCGAGATATTGGCACGATATCAGGTTAATATAGCTTTCATGAAAGTATACAGATTATCTAAAGGTAAAGAAGCTCTTATGCTTATAGAGACTGATCAGCAAGTTCCTGCTACTGCACAAAAAGAAATATTGGCAAAAAAAGACATTAACTGGGTGCGTTTTGTCGACAAGATATCTCTATAGGGGGTTTTAGCCTTGAGTTTTACTTCAATCAGTGAACTGATTAATTTAGCTCTTAATGAGAATCTTCCTGTAGCTGAGGTTATAATAAGAAATGAAAGTGAAGCTTTAGGAACGAAACGAGAAGCTCTATTGGAGGAGATGCAAGATAGGATTAATATTATGAGAAGTTCAATGGAAAAAGGTCTAAAAGAAGCACAGTATTCTCCTTCGGGTCTTACAGATGCTAAAGCATATAATTATGAAAAATGGCGTATTAAAAATGACGATTCAATTTATGCTAAGGTTATAGCACGGGCATTGGCTGTAGCTGAGGTTAATGCGTGTATGGGAAGAATAGTTGCAGCACCAACTGCTGGATCATGTGGGATCTTACCTGCTGTACTTTTAACATATGCCGATGAATATGGTCTTGAAGAAAGGCTAGTCGAATCTTTTTTTACGGCAGGTGCAATTGGTGTAATAATTGCAAAGAATGCTTCCATAAGTGGCGCTGAAGGTGGGTGCCAGGCCGAATGTGGTTCTGCTTCAGCTATGGCAGCTGCAGGTCTTGTGGAATTAGAAAAGCTTTCACCAAAGTTGATTGATACTGCAGTATCATTATCTCTTCAAAATGTTTTGGGATTAGTTTGCGATCCTGTTGCAGGTCTTGTCGAAGTTCCCTGTGTTACACGGAATGTTTTGTGTTCAGTAAATGCTCTTTCATGTTTTAGTATGGTCAAAGCAGGTCTTAAAACACCTATCCCTGCAGACGAAACTGTTAAAGCAATGAAACAAGTGGGAGATTCATTACCAGAGACTTTAAAAGAGACTGCTAAGGGTGGAATAGCTAGTACTTCAGCTGCAAAAAAAATAGCTTGCGAAATATTTGCCAAAAAGGCTTGACTTAGTATTAGTTATGGTGCTAATATAATAGTTGCCCGCAGGATGCGGTGCAAAAAAAACGGTTGACAAAGTCTTTTTCAGAATGTAATATAAAAAGGCTTTGAAATGCGTTATCACAGTTAATAAACGACAGAAACGAACCTTGAAAACTGAACAAAGCAAGACTTGTAATACAGCAACGCACTGTATTACAAACAGACAGAGACGC
>DUTE01000270.1 GCA_012842235.1 Bacillota bacterium | reverse complement strand
AGAAGATGTTGAGATGTCTGAAGAATCCATAATCTCTTTATAGGAAAGAGACCCTTGTTTTTTTCCTTTTTCTATTAGACCTTTAACCTTTTCATACGCACGAACCTCATTTGCATCAAGGGACTTGTTATTCAAATCCCAGTTCTTTTTTTTCATATGCACTCCCCCCTTTCTAGACCCCTATAGCTCAGACAAATTTTCAACCTGAATCATTAATTCCCTAAGTTCTATTAAGGCCTCAAAATAAAAAACAGATTCATTTGATTTCGTCACTGCTATAGAAAGTTCCTCTATCTGTCTATATATATGCCTCTCTGCAAGCTTTCTCAAACAATCTCTAAAGCGCTTTTCATCGATCTTTTCCATTCTTTCAGCTAGTTCTCTTATTAACTCTACTGAATCTCTGTTAAAAGGGACCGATAAACTATCAGAAGGCATTAAGACCCCTTTTAGTATATTCCTTAGACCGTCATTTTCTAGCCAGTCCAACTCAAAACCTATCTCCATAGCTTCATTTATATAAGAAGGATCACCAAATACTGTGGCCACAAAATCCCTTTCGGCCTCTTCGTAAACATCAACAGTTAAATCACTAGCTGAAGGCGATACTACTTTATTATTATATCTACTCCTACCTCTTTCATACTCTTTTGAGGTCTTCTGTAGTACTTCCTTCTCAACAGCGTAATAGCTTAAACTCGTAATTTCTGAGAGTTTATGAAGATATTCTTCTTGCAAAGCCCGAGATGGTATTTCATTAATTAAAGGAGCTATATCCCTTAAAAACTTTGTTTTACTACCAACCTTGCTTAAATCGTTATTGGCTGCAGATTGGCGAATAGTTCTATTTAAATAATTTTCCGCAGAGTCTATTGCTTCTTTGAGGCTATCTGGCCCTAATTTACGCAGTACATCATCTGGGTCGAAACCGACTGGAAAGTTAGCTGCCAAAATGTCAAAGCCGTATCTAAGAAGCATCATAACTCCACGGCGATTAGCCATCTGTCCTGCTGCATCAGCATCATAGGCTAAAATAACCTTATTAGTCTGTTTAGAAAATATCTCAATCTGTTCTTCTGTTAAAGCTGTACCCATTGTCGCTACAACATTGTTAATGCCTGCTTCATGGCAGGCGATAACATCCATATAACCTTCAACAAGAATTAAAGTCTTTTGTTTGCGAACAGACTCCTTAGCCCAATTCCAACCATAAAGTAGCTCTTTTTTGTGAAACAGCATTCCCTCTGGAGAATTAAGGTACTTTGGTTTATCATCACCTAAAGCACGTGCTCCAAAAGCCACCGGACGACCAAAACCATCAAAAATAGGGAATATTAAGCGATTCCGAAAGCGATCGTAATAACCGCTACCACTACGCCTTTTCTGTATAAGACCACAATCTAAAAACTCTTGTTCTGTAGCCTTAATACCGGAAGTAGCTAGGTTTTGCCAACCATCAGGAGCAAAACCCAAACGGAATTTTACTACACTTTGTGAAGTTATACCTCTATCTTTTAGATATTTTTCTGCAAATGATCCCCGTAGCTGCTGTTGGTAAAATTGGCAAGCCTGCTCCATAATATCTAATAGCTTGTTGTTTACCTTATTGGTACTTGCCCCTTCCAAAACAACTCCAGCTTCACTAGCTAGAGCTTGAAGAGCTTCAACAAAGTCCCAACCCTCCATATGCATAACAAAACTAAAAATATCACCTGTAGCGTGACAGCCAAAACAATAGTAATATTGATTTTCTTCTTCCACATGGAATGATGGTGTTTTTTCTCGATGAAAGGGGCATAAGCCTTTGTATCCCCGACCAGAACGTTCTAGTTCTATGTAGCGTCCTACTACATCAACTATATTTAATCTGGCTTTGATCTCTAAAGTCGCTGCCTCCCTATCCATCGGATCACCTCATGTTCTTTTCTATTTCTCTAATTTAGAGAAAAATCCTTCTATAGCTCGATCCAGGGCCTAGGGATGAACAGTCTGGTGAACTCATGTACTGCAAATCTGTCAGTCATACCTGCTACATAGTCACAGGCAGCTCTTTCTAGGTCTTCTACTTCCAATAGCCATTCATTTTCTTCAGGATTCCTTACATAATAATGATAAAGCATTTTTAGCATAGTCTGGGCCTTTTGCTCTTCAGACTTAGCACTAGACCCTATATATACTGTCCTAAACAAAAAGTCTCTGATTTCACTAAGTTTATTATCTAAATCTGGTGAAAGACTTATTTTTCCTTTACCAAAACTATATTCGATTAGACCACGCACTAAAGTATTGATTCTTTGTGCACTGTTTTTTCCTAGGTCTAAAGCTACATCAGGCAGGTCTTCTGGAAATAAAATGCCAGCACGAATAGCATCTTCTAGATCATGGTTTACATAAGCAATCTTATCTGCAAGACAAACAATTTCACCCTCTAGAGTGTCAGGTTTTTTATCTCCTGTGTGACATAGAATACCATTTCGCACTTCATAGGTGAGATTGAGCCCTCTGTAGCGGTCATTCCTTTTTTCGAGTATTTCAACAACACGTAAACTCTGTTCATTGTGCTTAAAGCCACCAGGAACTACTTCATTTAGAGCATCTTCTCCTGTATGTCCAAAAGGAGTATGACCAAGATCGTGACCTAAAGCAATAGCTTCTGTAAGATCTTCGTTTAACCCAAGAGCTCTTGCGGCACTTCTTGCAATTTGCGTTACTTCTAAGGTATGGGTGAGTCTAGTTCTGTAGTGATCGCCCTCAGGAGAAATAAACACTTGTGTTTTGTGCTTTAATCGTCTAAAAGCTTTGGAATGAATTATTCTATCCCTATCTCTTTGAAAATCGGTTCTATAGGGACAAGGTTCTTCTTTGTATACTCTTCCTCTACTCTTACTGCTAAATGCAGCATAAGGCGTTAAGAAAGATTCTTCTCTTTTTTCTAACCTTGTTCGAATATCCACTACTCTCACCACCTGATAACAAATTTCCCTGTGAGAGTAGTAAATCCTGCCAAAAAGGAAGAAAAGGGCAAAGACTATTGTCTCTGCCCTGAGATTTTCATTTACCGTGGCTTTTTCACAGCAGCCTGAGCAGCAGCCAGTCTAGCAATAGGAACACGGAAAGGCGAGCAGCTTACATAGGTGAGACCTACATCATGGCAAAACTCTACAGTGGCTGGGTCACCACCATGTTCACCACAAATACCAAGCTTGATATCTGGGTTGGTGCTCTTACCTTTTTCAACCGCAAGTTTCACTAGATAACCAACACCGGTTTGATCTAGTGTAGCAAAGACATCACTTTCTAGAATATGCTTGTTCATATAGTCTTTGATAAAGTTACCTGCGTCATCACGGCTGAAGCCATAGGTCATCTGAGTCATATCATTAGTACCAAAGGAGAAGAAGTCTGCTTCTTTGGCAATTTCGTCAGCTGTAATCGCTGCACGAGGAACTTCGATCATGGTACCGATCTTGTACTCAAAAGACACACCGTGATTGCTTAGAACATCTTTGGCTACTTTTTCAACCTTCTCTTTGATATAGAGAAGCTCACGCACATCACCAATAAGAGGAATCATAATCTCTGGCTCAATGTCATAGCCTTCTTTGTTTAGTTCACAAGCAGCTTCCATAATAGCCTGTGTCTGCATCTCATAGATCTCTGGGTAGGTGATTGCTAAGCGACAACCACGATGACCTAACATCGGATTAAACTCTTCTAAGCTTTGAACTTTAGCTTTTACTTCATCAAGACTACGACCCATTTCTTTGGCCATCTGAGCTTGGTCCTCTTCAGTGTGAGGGACAAACTCATGTAGAGGTGGATCAAGTAGACGAATTGTAACAGGTAGGCCTTTCATAGCCTTAAACAATTCGACAAAGTCGCCTTTTTGGTATGGTAAAAGCTCATCTAAGGCAGCACGACGCTCAGCTTCATCATCAGCAAGAATCATCTTGCGAACAGAAATGATACGGTTGCCCTTGAAGAACATATGCTCAGTACGGCAAAGACCAATACCCTCAGCACCAAATTCTCTAGCTCTCTTGGCATCTTCAGGAGTATCAGCATTGGTTCTAATACCCATCTGACGGAATTTATCAGCAAGTTCCATTAGTTTTGCAAAATTACCTGTGACTTGTGGTTCAATTAATGGAGCCTGACCTAGGAAAACTTCACCTGTAGTTCCGTTAAGAGAGATCCACTCGCCTTCTTTAACTACTGTATCACCAGCTCTAAAGAGTTTATTGGCGAAATCTACCTTAACATCTGAACTACCCGAGACACAGCACTTACCCATACCACGAGCAACAACTGCAGCGTGAGAAGTCATGCCGCCTCTTGCAGTAAGGATACCCTGTGCAGCATCCATACCACCAATATCTTCAGGTGAAGTCTCATTTCTAACTAAAATAACTTTTTCACCTTTTTGAGCCCATTCTTCGGCATCTTGAGCTGTAAAGACTACTCGTCCCACTGCAGCACCAGGAGATGCCGGCAAGCCTTTAGCAATTGGTTCTTCAGCATAATTAGGATCCATCATAGGGTGAAGCAATTGATCAAGCTGTGCAGGTGAAACTCTTAACACTGCAGTTTTCTCATCAATTAGACCCTCTTCTACCATTTCAATTGCTATACGAACAGCTGCAGCAGCAGTTCTTTTACCAGATCTTGTCTGCAGCATATAGAGTTTGCCATCTTCGATGGTAAATTCAATATCTTGCATATCTCTGTAGTGCTGCTCAAGTTTGTGGTAGATATCCTCAAGTTCTTTATAGATCTCAGGCATCTCTTCTTTAAGATCATCAATTTTATGAGGTGTGCGAATACCGGCAACAACGTCTTCTCCTTGAGCTCTCATGAGATACTCGCCATAGAAGTGGTTTTCGCCAGTAGATGGGTTTCTTGTAAAGGCAACACCGGTACCTGATACATCGTTGAGGTTTCCATAGACCATAGTTTGAACGTTAACAGCAGTACCCCAATCTCCAGGAATATTATTCAATTGACGATACTTAATTGCACGTTCGGTGTTCCAAGAATCAAAGACTGCATTGATTGCACCTTTGAGTTGGATCCATGGATCCTGAGGAAAATCTTCACCGGTGGCATCTTTATAGATACCTTTATAAATCTCTACCAATTCTTTTAGTGTTTCAGGGCTTAGTTCACTATCGTAGTGAACACCTGCTTCCTGTTTTGCTTTTTCAATAGCTGCTTCAAAAAGATCATGGTCTACACCACGAACAACATCACCATACATTTGAATAAAACGTCTGTAGCTATCATAAGCAAAACGCTCATTATGCTTAAGAAGACCTGCTAAGGTCTTGTCGGTAAGACCAAGGTTTAAAACGGTATCCATCATACCAGGCATAGAAACTCTTGCACCAGAACGGACAGAGAAAAGTAGTGGGTTTTCTGGATCGCCAAATTTCTTGCCCATAGCTTTTTCAACTTTAGTAATGGCTTCTTTTACTTGTTCTTCTAATTTTTCAGGCCATTTTTTATCGTTATTATAATAAAGAGTACAAACCTCAGTTGTAATAGTAAATCCAGGTGGAACAGGAATCCCCATATTAACCATTTCTGCTAGGTTTGCACCTTTACCACCAAGCAAATTTCTCATATCTGCCTGGCCTTCAGCATGTCCATCGCCGAAGAAATAGACGTATTTCGTCATTTTTTAGCCTCCTTGAAAAGAGCAATCAGCTCTGAATGATCTTTTTGATGTTGAAATAGATCATTTCTTCTATTTCCCATTCTTGCTATTAATCTAACCATTTATTTGTTTCTCTAAAAACCTCTAGAAGAACAAAAAAAGTAGTTATTAACAGCTAGCAAGCTTAACACCAATAAAAAAATTGGTTCAAATAACCACTAGTAGCTATTCGTTACATATCCTGTAAATCCTTCCTCGAGATTATTAATTTTCTAAAGCACTCACTTGTTTCCAGAATAACCAAGTTTTTGGGCTTTTTTCCATCCTTGCATCCCAAGCAAGGCGCATTATCTTTTCCAATTCTTGGTGGTCTTCTTCTCCTAATTTGAGTTTGGGAAGTGTCCGAGGATAGAGTCTATTAAAGCTAAGAAGGATTGCTCTTGCTTTCTTTGACAGATAAATCTCATCTCCTCGAAGACAACCTTCACATTTCACCCCACCATCTATAGCTGAAAACAACAGCTTTTCATTTAATTCTTTACCACATCCCACACAGTTTTCAAGTTGTAAACCCCAACCTAAGGTATAAAGAAGTCGATATTCTATATATCTTAAAGCTAAATCGAGATCATCGACTGTATCAATTAATTTAAGCCCCATAAGAATAAGCTTATAAAGCTCCTGATCTGGGTCTTCTGTCTCCACACTAACATCAATTAGTTCTAAAAAGTAGTTGCATGCGGCCATTTTCAAAAGATCATCTCGAAGATTTTGGTTACTATCTATTATATTGCCTTGGCTTAAGCTCTTTAACCCACTTGCAGGATCACTTAAAAAGTAATTACCTCTGGTAAAGGGCTGTACAACAGCTGCTAACCTATTTTTCGGACGCCTGCTTCCTTTAGCTGCTGTTCCCACTTTTCCTCTTTCTTTAGTATAGAGCACAACTATCCTATCGGCTTCTCCTAGAGGACGCGTTTTAATAACAACCCCTTCACACCAGAACAACTATTCCACCTCTTCCTCAAAGAGAGTTCCTCTTTGTGTAATATCTAGACCTAGATACTGAAAAGCATTTTGTGTAGCGACTCTTCCCCTTGGAGTTCGTTTAATGAAACCCAATTGTAAAAGATACGGCTCATATACATCTTCTATTGTGTCTGATTCTTCACCTAAAGATGCTGCCAATGTATCTAAACCAACCGGTCCTCCATCATATTTTTCTACAATGGTTTTCAGGATAACTCTGTCTATTTGATCTAACCCCAAATCATCTACTTCTAAAAGAAGTAGAGCATCTCTAGCCACAGAAAGGTCGATTTTACCATCGGCTTTTACCTGTGCAAAGTCTCTTACACGCCTTAATAAGCGATTGCCGATCCTTGGTGTTCCTCGAGAACGTCTGGCGATCTCAAAGGCACCTTCTTCTGTAGTCTCTACTCCAAGAACATTAGCAGAGCGTAATATAATTTCCAAAAGTTCTTCAGTGGAATAAAAATCTAAACGATGAATCAAGCCAAAACGATCTCTCAGAGGAGACGTTAAAAGACCGGCTCTAGTCGTTGCTCCAATTAAAGTAAAATAAGGTAATGATAGTCTTACTGAACGGGCCCCTGGGCCTTTACCTATAATAATATCCAAAGCATAATCTTCCATTGCTGGATAGAGAATTTCCTCAACAGCTCTATTTAATCTATGGATTTCATCGATAAATAATACTTGGCCTTCTTGAAGATTTGTTAATATAGCAGCTAAGTCCCCTGGTCTTTCAAGTGCTGGACCTGAAGTAATCTTCAAATTAGCTTCCATTTCATTGGCTATTATTGTTGCTAAAGTAGTTTTCCCAAGACCAGGTGGGCCATATAAAAGCACGTGATCAAGGGCGTCGCCCCTTGCTTTAGCTGCTTCTATGGCTATAGCCAAACTTTCTTTAACCTTTTTTTGTCCTATATATTCGCTAAGATGTTGAGGTCTTAGACTCTCAAGACTATCTTCTTGTGTCTTTTTTGGCGATACTAGCCTATCTTCCATGGCCTAACCTCCAAACTTAAACAATCCCCACTCACTGTTCACCTAAACGTTTTAGTGTTAGGCGAATTACATCATTAGTACTGTGACCTAATTCTCGAAGTTCATTGGTAATTGCTAAATATTCCTGTGGTTCAAACCCTAAAGACTGTAATGCGGCACTAACTTCATCAAAGTCACTAATAACAGACTCAGAAGGTGTTGTGCTTAAATATTCTGGAGATACTTTATCTCTAAGTTCAAGTATAAGTCTTTGTGCTGTTTTTTTACCGATACCACTTACTTGCATTAAAACTTTTTCTTCACCTAACAAAATTGCTTGGTAAAAACTAGACACTGTAAGTACAGACAAAACAGCAATAGCAGTTTTAGGCCCCATCCCACTAACAGAAGTAACCATTTTAAAGCATTTTTTTTCTTCTCTACCTGAAAATCCATATAAGAGAATATCATCTTCTCTAACAACTGTTTCAATATATAAACTTATTTCTTTACCTAAATTACTTTGAAGTTTAGTAGCTAAACGCTCTGAAACTATAACCTCATAACCGATACCATGAACATCGATTAACAACATATTTTCATCTGTCTCTAACAAGACACCTTTGAGCCTGCCTATCACAAAGCTACCCCCTCAAAGCATCAAAATATTGATTGTTACGGAAATAATAACAAAGAGCAATTGCTAAAGCATCTGCAGTATCATCTGGTTTGGGTATTTCATCTAAATTAAGAAGCGATTTCACCATAAATCCTACCTGCTGTTTAAGAGCTTTACCATTGCCTGTAAGAGAGAGTTTAACCTCTCCTGGTGTATATTCAAATACATCAAGCCCATACTCTGCAGCAACTAGAAGACAAACACCTCTAGCTTGGCCAACACTGATAGCAGTTGTAACATTTTTATTAAAAAAAAGCTTTTCAATAGAAAGAATGTTGGGGTTGTAAATCTTTGCCAGCTCAGAAAGTTCTAAAAAGATGGTTTGTAGCCTTTTTGACATAGGCATACCTTTTTCTGTAGTGATGGTGCCATATGTCAACGCTCGAAAACCACCTTTTTCTTCTAATACTAATCCATACCCACATAGAGCTGTACCAGGGTCAACTCCCAACACAATTCTAGGTTTACTTTTCAATTTAAGCAGCTCCCACTTGACCTTGAGCAATCTCAAAGCGTAGTTAATTCCTCTACGAACATATATTCGTTTAAGATATGACAAGTCCTGCTTTTACTGGGTCAAACCTTCTAATATCTGCTCAAGTTCAATATGATCATTTACTGTCAAACCTAATAAAAGAGCTTCTTGTTCCTTTTTAGGTAGTGAACTAAGAGAAATGTTTGTCAGCTCAAAGAGAAAACCTGATGGGTCGTAGATAGCTATATAACCATTTAATTCGCTTAATTTCCAGTCGGAATTTTCTTTCAAAGGAATGCTTAAACCAAAAATGAAGATAATCCCTAGCAAAATTCCCAGTAAATAAGTACATATTTTTGACAACAAAGTAAAACCACCTCTATTAATAGGGTGGTTCATACTTATCTAGAGTATACTTATAAACTTGCATTGTGCCATACATTCTGCACATCATCATTGTCTTCAAGAGCACTGAGTAAATTTTCTAATTTCTCTTTATCTTCATCTGATATCTCTATTGTGTTTTGAGGTACAAGGGCAACCTCAGCATGGACTATTTTTAAGCCAACATTAAGAAGGCCTTTCTCAACAGGTTCTAGATCATCCGGTTCAGTTACTACTTCAATACTATCTTCTTCAAAAACTACATCTACGGCACCTGACTCTAAAGCTGCCATCAAAACATCATCTTCATCGATATTTTGAAGGTTTTCAGCTATTATTAGGCCCTGTTTATCAAACATCCAAGCCACACAGCCATTAGTACCGAGATTTCCCCCATGTTTAGAGAAAATAAAACGAACCTCTCCTGCTGTTCTGTTACGATTATCAGTTAAAGAATTTGCCATAATAGCAACCCCTGCAGGTCCATAACCCTCATAGACAACCTCTTCGAGATTATCTCCTTCTAATGCTCCAATACCTCTTTTTATGGCACGTTCAATGGTATCATTAGGCATATTATTCTCTCTTGCCTGTTCTACAGCTAATCTTAACCTAAAGTTAGTATCAGGATCACCGCCACCATGTCTTGCAGCCATCGTTATTTCTTTAGATAGACGGGTAAATATTTTACCTCTTTGTTGATCTTGTTTTGCTTTTCTATTTTTGATATTCGCCCATTTGGAATGTCCTGCCATTTCAGTTCACCTCTATATAAACTGGCTGCAACCATTGTACCATAATTTGTTAGAAGAAAAAAGATATTGTGTCTTTAGAGGCTTAGAGCCTTTGCCTATGAAAAACCCGTCGTATCACTTCAAAAACAGAAACTAAAAGTAAAACAGACCAATAAGGACTCATTATACCTGAAATAAGTATAAAGTCGTACAAGCCGTGGAGAAAAATAGCCCAAAAAAGGCCTTTATAGACCTCAATAGGTCTATCCCATAGTAAGCTATGTGCATAATAACATCCTAAAAGGCCTGTAAAAAGTGCGTGAGCAAGATTGGAAAAAACTGCTCTAACAGGAGCCACATTGATACCAAAGCTATTAATGTAGAGAATGTTTTCAAGCATAGCAAATCCTAAACCAGCTGAGACGCCATATACTACACCATCTACGTCTGAATCTATGGCTTCTGTTTTGCCTACTCCAAGGCGAATAGCTGCAAATTTAGAAAACTCTTCTGCAGTGGCAATAACTCCAAAAGTCAAAAGAAATATGGTACCTAACGACGATTGGGGACCAAGATTTCCCACAAAACGTCTTTCTATTAAAGCTGCTGGAACAACAGAAATAGCCCCAAACAAGAAAGTTTTTAATACTAGCTTTGGTGGTTCTGGCAGTTTATCTTGCCGATAAAAGTAAAGAAGCCACAAAAAAGCAGGTAAAACACCCCAAATCAATGTTATTAAATGCAAGTTTCCTACCTCCTACCTTAGTAGTATGGCGTTTTCAAGTAGTTATCTGCAAAAATTAGAGATATAGAATATGGTATTTTAACCTGTAATCACAAGGTAAAGATAATGGAGTCCTGCAATTACTGAAAGTATAACACCTTTACACACTATCATGGTTTATTT
>DUTE01000269.1 GCA_012842235.1 Bacillota bacterium | reverse complement strand
TCTTTTATCAAGACCATAGAGTAACCTTTGTAGGCTATAACCACATCTGTTTTTAGATCAATAATATAGCTAGTAACCCCGGAGTCGTTAACTACAGCAAAATCTTCGTTGCAATAAACAACTTTTTCTAAAGGAAAAGTTGCTTTAACTTCATAGCGTTTTATCTCAACATCGTTTTCTAAATCCCATAAAACTAGTTCTTGACTCATGGCTAAAGCAGCTTTTTGACTACTTGAATCAATAGCTAGACTATTTATGTTTCTGCCAAGAGCCATGGCCAATTCTTTTTCTTCAAAACTAGTCAAAGATATCAAAGAATTGTCATCTGTAAGTACGTAAAAATGATTATTTTGGTAGTGGATTTCTTTGGGGCTATAACTTAACCACTTAATATTTTCCACACAATTTATGACCGCAAAATCTATAGCAAACGAACTGCTTGTTTCGGCAGCAATTTTAATTACATAAATCCCTGACCTGTCACAAAATAAACTTGCCCTAGACCCCTTGACCTGAATATTACTTGTACTACCTTCTGGTTGATAGACTAACTCCATGGAAATTTGCTCTGAAGCAGCAGTACCATTTAGAGTAATCTGAGCTTCTTGGCCACGTAACGAAATGGCATCTACATCCACACTACCTATTAAATCTCGATCCTTGCCTTTGGCAACGGGCCATTTAAAGTTGATTGTTTTTTTCGTGTTATCTACATTGAGTTTTTCTACTAAAACCACTGAGGCAATTACCACATTTTGGTATTCAATATCGCAAGCTAAAGACCAAGTGCCTTGTTCTATGTTATTTAGATAACCAGTGTAGGTAGTTCCTTTAGCACTCATCAAGGTTGCTACTCTTTTTCCCTCTTTTTGTATTGCTACTAATTTCACATCTATTTGCAGAGGAAGCTCCTGAATAAAAGGCAGCTCTGCCGTTACTGTAAGTTGATCTGCATCAATTTTTTTCAGACAACCTGTCGTAGCTATAATCAGTAACAAAGGAATAACCCACACCATCTTTTTTCTTAATCCCATAGCCTGTACTTAACCCCCTCTCTCTACTTTTTCTGTTTTCTTGCCAATAAACTGAATCTTCCCTTGTCTTATATATGCGACTAATAATGTTTATTTCCTCTACAAAAAACATATTTTATTGTCAAATTGTTTAGTAATTAAAAATTACACCATATCATAATAGCTTTTTTATTTCTTTGGCAATCGATTAGTTGGCTGCTTATAGTGTTAAACTCAAGAACGTCGTTTCAATTGAAGATATATCAGAAGATTACTTTATCTTTCAAGATACTAGTTTCATGACAAACCAACCTGCAGATATCGATGGTTAATTATCAATAATCCACACCATATTTTAAACTTTAATGCCGTTTTTTAACCTGCAGATAAGGATGCTAACAAAGAGAGGGATTTTTCACAATATGATGAACACTTAATACATCCTTTGATCTATGAATACAAAGCTTATTCAATAACTTTGGAGGTACAGGCATGAAGATTATTAAAAGAGTCCTTTTTGTTTTATTCATTATGTCTTTTAGCATTATCTCCTTAGGCTCTAACCATATGACGCAACATTCTATCTCCAATAATCCTCAAGTAACTCTCTCTGAAATCGCTTTCGGGCCCCAAAAAAGTAATACCTCAAACTACTTTCAGGGGGTAATCCGGCCGACAAACAGAAGCAAAGAAGAGATGGAACAAGAAGTTCTGGCTTTTTATTACAAATGGAAAGCAAAATATCTCAAGGAAGTCAAAGACATAACCCCTGTTCAAAAATACCTATTTTACAATGAAAGTGGTTATTTTGGTTCTGCAGTAACTTGCTCAGAGGCACATGGCTATGGCATGTTAGCTACTGTTCTTTTGGCCGATTTTGATCCCCAGGCAAAAGATGACTATGATGCTTTATACAGATACTATAAAGCTCACCCTAGCGTTATCCAACCAACTAATATGGCCTGGCAACAAGTAGAATTAAATGGTAAGATAATTGACAATCCTCAAGGTGGTAATGATTCTGCAACCGATGGTGATATGGATATTGCTTATTCGCTTCTTCTTGCTCATAACCGCTGGGGAAGTTTTGGCGAAATAAATTACTACCAAGAAGCTATCTCTTGCATACAAGGACTAATGGATAGCGTAGTAAACCCGTCTGAATGGATTCTTAAATTAGGTGATTGGGCATCTAATACTCACTCTACCTTTGGCTATGTAACTCGCCCCTCAGACTTTATGCTTAACCATATAAGAGCTTTTGCCAATGCCGATCAAAAGAACTCTTACAAATGGATGGAGGTTCACAACAAAATTCAAGTTATCGTCAACGAGCAGTACAAAACAGGGTCAAGCCAAACTACGGGATTGATGCCCGATTTTATGTATAAAGATAGCACGGGAAAGTATATACCAGCAAAGGGCAAAATTCTTGAAAGCAAAAATGATGGCGACTATTTTTACAATGCTTGTAGAACACCTTGGCGTTTGTCTATGGATTACATCACAGTTGGAGATAGAGGTATAATTGACCAGCTAACAGCTATTAATCAATGGATTAAAGCTAAGACCGGTAAAAACCCCAACAAAATTACCGCAGGTTATTACATTACAAATGGCAACGAAGGTGAATCTATTGCTAGTTACCAAGATATGTGTTTTATTGCCCCATTTGCTGTATCTGCTATGATTGATAAATCTAACCAAGAATGGCTCAACTCCTTGTGGGATTATATTGTCAAAAACAATGTAGAACCTAGAAGCTATTATAATGACTCTATTAAGTTAATGGTGATGATCGTTGTCTCTGGTAAATGGCAAATGCCCTAAAAGCCTGTATTGTTGGAGTTATCTTGCTGTAGGGAAACTACAAAACCTTTTTCTCAAAAAGACACACTTATTAAGCAAGTTTTTAGCTTTTTTTCAACAACAAACAGAAGATAAAAGACAAAAAGCGAGAAACCGTAATAAAAAACGAAGCGGTCTATTCATTTGTGATGCTAACCGAACTAGTACTACACAT
>DUTE01000024.1 GCA_012842235.1 Bacillota bacterium | reverse complement strand
GAAAGGCATTTATGTGACTAACACACCAGATGTACTCACAGAAGCTACAGCCGATCTAGCTTGGGCTCTTTTAATGTCTGCTAAGCGCCCCTCTCTTACCATTTTATCGCCTTCAACAATTCTTCTTGCAGCAGACATTAAAAGAGCCCAAGCTAGATCGGCTGTAGCTTCTGTGAGTACATCTGGTGTGTTAGTCACATAAATGCCTTTCTCTGTTGCAAGTTCCACATCTATATTGTTATACCCTACTGCATAGTTACTAATCACCTTAAGATTATTGGCTCTTTCTAAAACTTCTCTATCTATCTTTTCACTTAAAAGACATATTAGTGCATCTGCTTCAGGTATCAACTCCAAAAGCTGTTTTCTACTCATAGGAGACTCTAGAGGTTCGATCAATAAATCATAGTCTCTTCTGATAAGATCAATACCATCTCCTGGCAAATTCCTAGTAATAAGTACTTTTTCTCTCTTTTTCATCAAACCACCGCTCCTTGTAAAGCTCTAGTGTCTTTACCAAGTTTAGCATATTTTTAGACCTCAAGGCTATGAATCTTGAGGAAAAGACATTCTAATATCATCTATTAGTATCCTAACTATTTTTTGCCAACAAATAATATAGTTTTTAAAATCTCCCCTATTTCTTTGTCTTTAAGATAACACAACGGCTAAAATTAGTAAAAGAGATAGCCTTAAGCTGGCTATCTCTTAGTTGATGGTTCTATTCTTTTATATTACTACTCGTAGCGGTGTCTGCAACGGTTTTCTATTTCTTTTACACCTTCTACTGAGTTCATTATCTCATCCACTTTTTCTTTGCGTTTGAGATTATCTACAGCACCACCGACTGTAACCTTTCCTTTTTCTCCGTCCCAATCGATGATATATACACGCCTCAAGTTAGGATCAGTATCCATTGCCATCTCTAACGCATAGAAGATATCCATTAGAGGACCTTGGCTATTTTTAAACATATATTTAGTATACATAGCTTTCCAGAAAGCAAGAACTGTATAGCCAATAACACCAGCAAGGAATACTGCAAGGAAAATATTAAAGTACCAGGCAAGTGGGATCTTCAAAAAGCCAATAATTAGAAAGATAACTAAAAAAACTGCCCAGGAAAAATATAATGAAAGTGGCTTATCACGTCTTAGAGCTTTGGCATGGAAATGCGAATAAAAGATGCCAAGAACTCCTGTAATCAACATAGCAGGAATAATAGCCAAAAGTAGTGTTCCCCAATTATCTGTCAAAGAAGAAAAATATGTTGCAAAACTATCGATAGCCACCTTTTCACCTTCGGCTGTAACACCTGTGGCTAAATCTGGATTCATCTTACCAATAGATACAACAGCAGTAACATATACTGAATAAATAATCAATACAACTAAAAGAATAATCGGTAACATAACAACACCGGCCCAAAAACCATGCTTTTTCATTTCGGCCGGTTCTGATCTTGAAAGAATTAATTTGGCTTTTTCATCTTCATACAAACTCGTTTCGAGATCGCGTGCCAATCAAAACACCTCCGCCTCAAAGTCCTAGCTAATAAGTATTCTCTTCTTTTAGCTAATCTCCTTCATTAAACAAATACCAAGCAAAACTAAAAAGCCTTGCCAATAAAAGCTTCTAGTTCCTTCTCTGACATATTCCCTACAGTCTGGGCAATCAGTTCACCATCTTTATAAAGTTTAAATGTAGGAATAGACATAATTCCCTCAGAGACAGCTAGTTCCATATTCTCCTCAGTATTTACTTTACAGACCTTTAGCTTACCAACGTATTTTTCTGCTAATTTCTCAACAACTGTGGGCTCCTTGGTGTATGCCATGT
>DUTE01000268.1 GCA_012842235.1 Bacillota bacterium | reverse complement strand
GTGCAAAGAAACAAGTCTGTGAGCACCTTTATTGTTTGAAAAAGTTCTTCTGTCAGGTATATCCATGCTGATATCTGTTTCTCTTGTCATCTCAACCTGTGCTCCAAGATTTTTCAATAATGCCCTCAGTTTTAAACCGATCTGTAGGTTTATATCTTTTTCTCGTAAATTAAGAGCACTATTAACTGCTCCCGGATCGGAGCCTCCATGGCCAGGATCGATTGTAATAATCCACCCACTTAGTGTTCCTGTTGGCGGTGTGTCGGGTGGAGTTGGATCACTGCTAGATTGGGGTATTTTAATTTGTTGCCCTATCCTTATCACACTTGGATCTTCTATATCAGGATTCAGCACCAAAATTGCGGCTACTGTAGTCTTATTACGCTGGGCAATGCTATATAAGGTGTCCCCTTTCTTTACAGTATAAACAAAATATGAACTAGGTGGGTCTGGATCTACTGGCTTATCTGGTGGGTCTTCTGGTATAGCAGGGGGAGTCTCTGGCGGGTCAATTGGTGTTTCTTCGGGGGGATCAACAGGTAAATCAATACCTGGCGGAAACTCAGGAGTTGTTGGCCAAGTCCTCGAACGCCAACCTTGAGCCAATACTTGTGTTGGCAACAACACTAAAATACATATCCCAAACAACAAAACTTTGTTCTTTTTCATTAGGTACCCCCCCTATATAGAATTTCGAAATAGGGTAAAAAAACAGCAACGCATTATTTGTGTAGCTAACTTCCTAACTATAGCGGGCTAGCGGGCTTTCGTTGACGACCCTGTTTAATGCTTAATGCCTAAGTGTCTGAGTGCCGATATTAAAAAAAGCTGCCTCATTGACTTTTTTCGGCAGCTTTTTTAAAAGTTAAAGAGCGAACTTTATGCCAAGAAATACTAACCCACCTTGCTCTGTAGCAGCATTTGCAGTATCTTTCACACTTGTCCAGTTATCGTCACTGCTTTCATAGTCTGTTGTAACCTCTGCTTCGGGGCTTTTATAAAGAAAATACTTTGCCCCTAAAACCACACCTAGATTATTAGTAAAATTATATTCTAAAGATGAGCGTACTTTAAGAAGGCTTGCTTTGATATTATCTTGTTTCCAAGTTTCCCACTCACTATCTCGGGTTGCTTTGGTTCTTTCTGCACTATTTAAAGTTGGTGCATAGCTAATAATATTCTTTAGTTGAATCTTTGGAGTTTTATAAGAAATACTTACAAGACCACTGATACCATTATCTTTTCTTTCCCAATGCCAATCTCTATTACCAGTATTATCGTTATCGCCACTCCACGAAAATTTCTCTTGGCCCATATCAAAACCGATACCTGCACCTAATTCTATTCTGTTTGGGCTAAATAAATACAATAGACCTGCAGACTGTCTTTGATAGTTACCACTTAAATCACTAAGTGGCATACCCATAATTAGCTCAGCTTTTTGTGTGTTGCCAACCTCAAAATCACCTATAATAGCTAGATTATTCCTAATTCTTATCTCACCGCTTACACCATAGATCAACGATTCTGTCTCATCTTTGTATAGAGAGTCAATGTCTAAATTCATCTTTTGCATTGCCACCATTGCCTGCAAAGAAAAACTCTGGTTATTGGCATAAGCTAGTGGAGCAAACACTAATACAATTAAAACCCAAAATACCCCTAGATACCTTTTCATTTTATAACTTCCCTCCCCCTATCAAAAGTAAAACGATAATCCTGTTCTGATATCAAACCGCAATTGGTTTCCTTCATTAGTTAGAATAAACTCTGCTGGATTGAAAGGGCTAGGCATTGTTAGATACTTTACTGAGAATGCAAATACATCATCTCGGTTTTGCCTTTTGGCATACCTTGCACCCAAGGCGAATCTTTCCAAGCCCCAATCAATTTTTGCTCCAGCAGAACCTGTCTCCCAGCTTAATCTGCCACCGAAATTAGCCATGTTACCAGTATAGGGCAGAAACCTTGGATGAACATAAGCCCCTTCAAGAGTGATTTGCGAATTGGGAACAAAATATTTAATAATAAAGGCGGGATAAAGCCCTTCTTCCAACAAATCTGTCTCAGTTAGTTTATAGGCAGCAATATCACCTTCAAAGATATGGTCGCTAAAAATAAACCTAAAAGGTAGACCAAAACCATATGAACCTACTACATCACTTACTAAAAAACTTGGAGAAATCGCCAGTTCGTAGTTGTCTTTAGATAGATCTATACCTGTTCTTGCCGCTAGGAAAAGATCCACATTAGCTTGGCCATAATAGTCTGATCCCCTAGCAAAATTTAAATAACCAACACTAATTTCATAGTCGTTTTTTTGTTTTTGGTTATAGAGTGACACTACATCAATTGGCAAATTGGGATTGCCAAATAAAAGCCCAAAATACCTATAATCATTGGGACTTACAGGTAGTAATGGAGCATATTTACCTATCATTACAGTCCCATATTTTGTATCAAAACCTACAAGAGCTTCTTTAATACTAAAGGTAGCTTCTAGGCTAGGTTCGCGAACAAAAGGACTTGCACCCCAAACACCAAAGGCATCTGCACTTAGCTCTACAAAATAATCCTGTAAATTCACAACATATTTTAGATCCAAATTCTGAGAGATTTCAGGTAGATTCAACTTAAAGTTATCGTCTAAAGAAGACCGTAAAATAACTTGAAAACCTGTACTACCTGTAAGTTCGCCTAGAGGTAGTTTATAAGGGCTACTAAATTGGTTTGCAGCTGTGTTAATGCCTATAAGCATTACAACAATAATTATAAAATAGATTGGTTTTCTTGATCTCATCTCCTC